>NZ_JANQDF010000105.1:0-53760 GCF_029891675.1 Anabaenopsis tanganyikae CS-531 | reverse complement strand
GGTGGACAAGGTGGACAAGGTGACCACCGGAGAAAAACAGTACAAAGTCTGTATTCTTAGTAAGAAAAATAGCCCATTAAAAGACCATTGTCCGTATAAAATCTTCCTTGTCCACTTTCCTTCCTTGTCTTCGGTAGTCTTGCCTTCACAGATCATATTAAAAACCTACCCTTGTAAGGAAGGGGGTGGGGTGAAACAATAGTTGATACACTAATCATGACTTATCAAACATCCTCTAAGCGATGTTGGTTGGAAGAATTATTACCATAAAAAAGCAGATTATGTTTTGGCACTCAAGGCCAATCATCCCACCTTTTTCCATGATCCTACCTTATGCTGGTTGCAACCCTGATCAAACCTGCTGTATTTCTAATCATTAAGGTGTGTCAAATAGCGAAAGTTGACCCTGTTTTTTGAGTCTCCAACTGTCTTCCCCTATACGTTCGGCGATATCTTCCAATACACTTAAAATAGTTTGATTTTCCGGTGTATTTCCGTTTTTCAACAATGGTAACAGATGCAGAACTATTGTATCAAAACCTGGATGATTATTTTCTCGTTCCATTCTTCTTAGATAACTAATTAAATAGTATTTAATTCTCAGTTTTACATCAATATGTGACTGGAATTTTGTATCTTTCTTCAAAGTAAATAGTTCAGGTTTTTCGTCATAGTCAAAATTACCTATTAAAATCGGCGTTAAATCTGAATACTCTTTTTTTAACAAATCTAAGAAACCTAACTCTAAACCTTTAATAATTAGTTCATCGTTAATTTGCTCCAATGAAGCCCCATCATTTTTAGCAATAATTCCTTCAATAGTTTCAATGACAATTTCTGCAATATCCATTCCTAAATTAGCTTTCATGATAGTTCTAGGACTACGAACTTTGCGGAAATTAATTATTAATTGTCCTGACAAAACTGTAAAAGGATTTTGTCTTTTCTTAAAACTTGTCTGTCCATTTTTTTGCGGTACTGCTCCAATATATTCAAATCCGCACTTTTCCGCAGTATCAATAATTAAATGCCAAAATTCAGGATCTTTATGGGCGAATACAAATGATAACCAACGGTCAAATTTTAACACTCTATACATTTCTTTAATGCTAGCGGCTATCAGGTTATTATATTCATCTTTAGTTTTTTTATGTTCTCCTCCTTCAATTGCTTCTTGTTCATAGTCTTTTTCTGTGACTTTTAAATCTAGCCACCCATTCCACATGACCGATAAGTCTAAATAGGGTATTTTTTTACCATAGGGAGGGTCAGTGTATATATAATCTACACTTTCAGAAGCAATAAAACTTAAATCTGTGGCTGAATGTTTAATAATTTTTGCATGAGAAATGGTTTTTTCATTAATGTAATATTCCATCTCTTTTTTAGCTGATACTATTTTTTGAAATCGCAGTTCAAAATATTTGATAATATCAAGGTCTAAGGGTTTAGGTGCAATTCTATAGCGATAATAAACAAACAGAGAACAATTACCACCGGGACGAACAAGACGATTTGAAGTATGATATGTGAGATTTAGTCTAGTTATGAGTCCAGAAAACATTAACATCAATGAATCTTTAATGTTTTTGTCTTTCTCTTTTTGAATAATTGACTTTAATAAACCTAGCTGTGCTAAGTGTTTATCACTAAATAACTGTTCTACTGTTTCGACATCTGAACCTTTAGGTAATTTTAAACCTTGAGGATAGGGGTATTTTATCAATGCTTTCTTTATTTCAGTTTCTGTAGTGGGTTCTTTTTTTTGATATTCTTTTTTAACTCTTTCAAAAGCTGCTGAAAGTTCATTAAAATCTACAGGAGCAATTAAGGAATTAACGATAAAGACCGCCATAGGATTAATATCTATGCTAATGGCTTTTCTGTTATTCATTAAAGCTTCAATTGCTGTTACACCACTACCCCCAAAAGGATCAAGAATTAAATCTCCAGGTTGACTAAAATTTTTTATATATTCAGCTACTACATTCCAAGCTTGTTTAGTAAAATATCCATGAACGCCAAAATGTCTTCTTGCAGCTCGTTTGGTTACGGGAATTTCTGCTAATAAAGGACGGGTGTTATAATTAAAATTACCTTGATGTTTAACTGTAGCTGTAGTATTTTCATAACTAAAGTTTTTGCCAGATTGAAAGCTATTATGTGAAAGATATTGATTTAATTTTTCCCAATAAAATTCAATTTCATCAAGGGCAAAAAATAGAATAGGTATGTCAGTTTCGGGAGTTTTAAATAGAGAAAATTCTACGCCATTACAAAGAGCAAAATAATTAGTCCTAATTTCCGGGTGGATAGCATAACTATAAACTTGCTCTATATGCTCACATGATTTGATATTTTGATTGGGTGATTTTGCATCAAGCACCCAAGCAAATTTATTTTCTAACTTCAAAACATAATCAGGAATAAGATTTACCGGGCGTTTTTTACTACCAATTTTTAAAAAAGGATGTTGTAATGTTTTACTACGAACTATATTTATTTCCCTATAACCAAGTGCTTTTAAAATCGGCAAAATAATTACTTCCCTAACACTATCTTCTTTAAAATCTGGGTCGGATTTGAGACGATGAAAGTTCAATTCCGCAAAAAGATTCTGCATTTTGATGTTTCCTCCTCTATCAGGGTAGATGAAATTTTGGATTGCTATACTTCTAAAATTTAAATAGAAGTTATGCTGGATTTTAGCAGCATTCAATTTCTAATTTGAACTCCCCTCCTGGCTCGCAGCGGAGGGGGTGGGGTCCAATGACCCTAACCAATTAAGCGAACTTGAGAGAGCGTAAACTTTCCACAGTAGAAATAACCTGCTGTGCGACTATATCCATCTGTTCAGCAGTATTAAATCGTCCCATCCCAAACCGCAGGGAAGCATAAGCTAATTTTTCCGAGTGTCCCAAAGCTGTCAGCACATGGGAGGGTGCTGTACTGGTGGAGGAACAAGCAGAACCAGAAGAAACCGCCATCACCGGTTGTAACCCTAACAATAACGCCGCACCATCTACCGCATCAATACTAATATTCAAATTTCCCGCTAGTCGCTGGGTGGGATGTCCGTTGAGGTGAATTCCCGATAACTGTGAGAGCTGTTCCCATAACCTTTGTCTGAGTTCCCCTAGGCGTTGATTTTCTGTTGCTTGGGAGGCGATCGCTATTTCCACAGCTTTACTAAAACCGACAATTTGCGGTGTATATAAAGTTCCCGAACGCATCCCCCGCTCATGTCCACCGCCATGTAGTTGCGGTGCGAGTTTAACTCTAGGGTTACGTCTGCGGACATATAAAGCCCCAATCCCCTTGGGTCCATATACTTTATGTGCGGTCAGGGACATCAAATCAACTTTCATCCCCTGGACATCCAAGGGAATTTTACCAATAGCTTGGGCTGCATCTGTATGAAAAATGATATTTCTTTCCCTACAAATTTCCCCAATTTCTGCCAAGGGTTGTAATACGCCTATTTCGTTATTAGCCGCCATGACTGATACTAAAATTGTATCAGGACGCAAGGCCTTTTCTAACTCAGTTAAATCAATTAAACCATCTGGCTGCACAGGGAGAATGGTAATATCAAATCCCAAAGATTTTAAATAATTACAAGGGTCAAGCACCGCACTATGTTCTGTCGCTACGGTGACAATATGCTGACCCTGTTGAAAGTAAGCCTCAGCTACACCTTTAATGGCTAAATTATTGGCTTCTGTAGCACCACTGGTAAATACGATTTCTTCGGGTGTAGCATTAATAGCTGTGGCTAAAATTTCCCGTGCTTGTTTGACAGCTGCTTGCGCTTCCCAACCGTAAACATGACTAATACTAGATGGATTGCCAAAGTGTTCTGTAAAATAGGGCATCATGGCTGCTAATACCCGTTCATCTACAGGTGTAGTAGCGTGACAATCAAGATATATAGGACGGATAGACATAAACTAACTGCTTTGACTGAGTTTTTTTCAATAGTTATAATTTTGTCATCTCCTCCTCCTTGGTTAATCCCAAGATCCCCGACTTCTGATGTATACGCTCGCTGAGTTGGGAGTTGATCAAAGAAGTCGGGGATCTCAAACAAGATTTCCTCCTTGGTTAATCCCAAGATCCCCGACTTCTGGTGTATACGCTCGCTGAGTTGGGAGTTGATCAAAGAAGTCGGGGATCTCAAAGCGCTAATTCCCGTAACTTAGTTAATACTGCTTGTCCATGACCTTTAGTTTTAACATTGGGCCAAGTATAAGCAATTATCCCATCTGGTGAGATGAGAAATGTTGACCGGGCTACACCCATATATTCTTTACCCATGAATTTCTTTAACCGCCAAGCGCCATAGGCTTCTATGGCCTGGTGTTCAGGGTCACTTAACAAGGTAATAGCTAAATTATGTTTGTCAATAAACTTACAATGAGCTTTTGTGGAATCTGGACTTACACCTAATATTTTACCTCCCAGTTGGCTGAACTCGGCAGACAATTCCGTAAAGTCCTTGGCTTCGGTGGTACAGCCAGGGGTATCATCTTTGGGGTAAAAATATAATATAACCCATTGACCGGGAAAATCACCCAGGCTAACGGTATGATTATCTTGGTCAGGGATGGAGAAATTAGGCGCGAGTTGTCCGGTTTGGGGAATGTCACTCATTATGTATTTTAGATAGCCATCTGATCAAAATTTTACCTGTATGAGGGGAGGTGAGAAATAGCCACAGGGAATTTTTTCATCTTCTGTGACAATATCTTAGTAAGTGGCTTTGGCGAAAAGAGCGCCTGAGCGTCAGATTTTCCACCCAACTTAAACACCACCATCATCAACAATGCCATCTGAATTTAACTTTTTCCAACAGTGGTATCCCCTCTCACCAGTAGAAGATATTGACCCTCAACGACCAACACCAGTCACTCTGTTAGGAATTCGTTTAGTTATCTGGAAGCCTAAGTCATCTGAGACTTACCGGGTATTTTTAGACCAATGTCCCCACCGCCTCGCTCCTTTGAGTGAAGGACGTGTTGAGGAGAAAACTGGTAATTTAATGTGTAGTTATCATGGTTGGGAATTTGATTCTCAAGGGGTGTGTACTCACATTCCCCAAGCGGAAAACCCAGAAATTGTGACTAAAAATCAAAATAATTACTGTGTAATTTCACTACCAGTTCGCCAGGCTAATGATTTACTTTGGGTTTGGCCTGATGGGAACTCAGCAGCACAAGCAGCCAATACGCCCTTACCCCTGTCACCTCAAATAGATGCTAATAAAGGGTTTGTGTGGTCGTCTTATGTGCGGGATTTAGAATATGATTGGCAAACTTTAGTGGAAAATGTCGCAGATCCTAGTCATGTCCCTTTTACTCATCATGGGGTACAGGGTAAAAGAGAAAATGCCGTACCCATATCTATGGAGGTTGTACAATCCACTTCAAAGTTAATTGAAACAGTGATTAATAGAGGTATGAAAACTACAATCACCTTTGTACCTCCTTGTCGTTTGGAGTATGCCATTACTTTAGGGGACTCTGGGGAGAAAAAACTGGGACTTGTCACCTACTGCATTCCTGTATCTCCGGGTAAGTCCAGAGTTGTCGCCCAATTTACCCGCAACTTTGCCAAAACACTCCACCATATTATACCGCGGTGGTGGACTCATGTCAACACCCGTAATCTGGTACTGGATGGAGATATGATTATTTTACACCAGCAAGAAAAGTTTCTGCAAGACAAACAAGCATCTGCAAGCTGGAAGAGTATCTATAAACTAGCTACAGGTGCAGACCGTTTGGTAATTGAGTTTCGTAATTGGTTTGATCAGTATTGTGGCGGTCAGCTACCTTGGGAAGAAGTAGGAATTAGGATCGCACCTACCCCCATTAATGATCAGCGTGCTGTATTACTTGATCGCTATTCACAACACACTCGGCATTGTCGCAGTTGTCGTAACGCTCTTAAGGTTATACAACGCTTACAAGTGGGATTATTAGTATATAGTATAACTACTATTGCTGGAGTTGCTTTACTTCCTGATGCTTTGAGAATTAAGTTAGGTTTGCCCTTAGTAATCACAGCAGCATTAAGTATGGGAGCTTACTCCTGGCTGAAATTCCAGTTAGTGCCTCAGTTCTACTTTGTAGACTATATCCATCCCCAAAAGCAATAGTTGACCGTAATTATATATAAACTTAACATATGCGACGTGATTTTAGTAACCGCGATGAGTTAATAGCCTACCTGGGGGAACAATTCCCCCATGCAGCCCAAAGGGATGGTCATGTGAGTGAAACCGTGGGAGGGCGTAAAGCTGCACAGAAATTACTAAAACAAGTAAACCCGGTAACCTACGCGAAAACACGTAATTTTTTAAATGGGGCTGTCACCAGACTTTCACCCTATATTCGTTATGGAGTGTTAAGCTTGGGCGAGGTGCGGGATTATGTGTTAGCAAAAGTACAAGACCCCAAAGATGCGACTAAGCTAATTAATGAATTGGCTTGGCGTGACTATTGGCAGAGATTGTATATGAAACTAGGCGATCGCATATGGGAAGACCAAGAAGAATATAAAACTGGGTACACCCCAACAGACTACGCGCCCAACTTACCAGCAGACATCACCCAAAGCCAAACAGGAATGGTGTGTATAGATAGCTTTAGCCAGGAATTACGCTCAACCGGCTACTTACACAACCATATGCGGATGTGGCTAGCCGCTTATATTGTCCATTGGCGGCGCATTCGTTGGCAAGCCGGAGCCGAATGGTTTTTACAACACTTGTTAGATGGTGACCCAGCTAGTAATAATATGTCATGGCAATGGGTAGCCAGCACCTTTAGCCATAAACCCTATTTTTTCAACCGTGAAAACTTAGAACGCTATACCAAAGGTGTTTATTGTCGCCAGTGTAACCTTCATGGTCATTGTGACTTGGAAGGTAGCTATGAACAATTAGAAAAGAGACTGTTTCCCCGGAGTAAATTTACCAAAAACCCCAATAGTCAAAGTTGGCAACAAGGCAAAAGAAGTAAAAAATGAGTCAAACAATAGTTTGGGTACATGGGGACTCACTGAGTTCACAAACCGGAGCATTACAACAATACCCCCATGCTCCAGCCATCTGGGTATGGGATGATGCCTTAATTGAAGAATGGCAAATCAGCCTCAAACGGATCACATTTATTTATGAATGCCTATTAGAGCTCCCAGTCACCATTCGCCGTGGTAACGTAGCCCAAGAAATTGTAGCATTTGCCCAAGAACATCATGCCGATGTAGTAGCCACAGCAGCCAGTCCCAGCCCCAGATTTAAGCATATTTGCCACCAAATAGAAACATCATTAAATTTAGAAGTCTGGGAAACCGAACCATTCTTAGAATACGATGGCTATATAGACCTGAAAAGATTCTCCCGGTATTGGAAAGTAGCAGAACAACAGCTTTTTGAGTGAACTTAGCCTTTGCGCCCCTTTGCGCCGGACTTTGCGCCCCTTTGCGTTTAAATATTTGCCCCCTCAGAAAAAATGCCAAAAACACTTGCTGAAGCTCAAAATCTACTTTCCGACCTCATCACCCGCTACTCATACCGAGTAGACTATTTACTGATTCGCCTAGAGCAAGCAGAAGGAACCGACATTTTGTTGCGCGGAGACAAAATAGAAACCCTCAGCGAAAGCATTTCTATAGGCGGACATATTCGAGCTTGTTATAAAGGTGGCTGGGGCTTCAGTAGTTTTAATGAGTTAGGGACAATTAAAGAACGCATGGAAGAAGCGATCGCAGCGGCTCAGATGATAGGTGATGAACAAACTATACTAGCCCCCATTGAAGCAGTACAAGCAGTATACCAGCTACCCCTGACCGGGAGTGACCCCCGTCAAATTCCCATTGGGCAGAAAAAAGAACTGTGCGATCGCTATACTGATGTATTAAAAAGCTTTGATCATCGCATTACCAACACTTCAGTCCGCTATGCTGACAGCGCGCAAAAAGTGATTATTGCTACCTCTGAAGGAACTCTGATCGAGCAATCTTGGGTAGATATGGAAATGCGGTTTTCCGCCACAGCCAGAAACGGCGCTACCGTGCAAACAGGCAGGGAAACTACCGGTTCTCGCCAGGCTTACGAAGATTTAACTGCTTTCGATGAACAAGTTAAAAGTGCCGCCCAAAGAGCTGTTGCTGCCTTAACTCTACCATCAGTAAAAGCCAATACCTACACAGTGGTCATTGACCCAGTGCTGACAGGTTTATTTGTTCACGAAGCCTTTGGACATCTTTCTGAAGCCGATATGGCTTACGAAAACCCAGACCTATTGGAAGTCATGAGCATGGGACGGCGGTTTGGGCCAGAAGAACTACAAATTTTTGATGGTGCCGCTCCCCTAGGGCATCGTGGTAGCTATTTGTATGATGATGAAGGTACACCTAGTACAACTACGCAACTGATTCAAGATGGTATTTTGGTAGGACGTTTACATTCTCGTGAAACCGCCGGCAAGTTAGAAGAAGCCCCCACCGGTAATGCTCGTTGTCTTAATTATCAGTTTAACCCCATTGTGCGGATGACTAACACCTGGATTGCCCGGGGAAAAACCCCAGTTGCAGATTTATTTACTGATCTCAAACAAGGTGTATATGCCCGTAACTGGCTAGGTGGTATGACCAACGGGGAAATGTTCACCTTTACTGCCGGAGAAGCGTGGATGATTAGAAACGGTAAACTAGCCGAACCCGTCAGGGATGTGACACTTTCGGGTAACGTTTTCCAAACCCTGGCGGATATTGAATCCGTGGGTGATGACTTTTATTGGGATGAGTCTGGTGGTTGCGGTAAAGGTGGACAGAATGGCTTACCTGTTGGTTGTGGTGGTCCGAGTCTGCGAATTCGTGATGTGGTAGTTGGAGGGGAAACCTGAAGCTCCACCTCCGCTAAACTCGCCACTGTTAATTTGATTCTTCTAAATTTGATTCTTCTAAATTAGAGTTCGTTCTTTCCTCTCGCACTTGGCGCAACTGTTGTATTAATTTTTCACTAGATTCTAGAGTGGAAGACAGCGAACTATTATTAGGTTCGGGTGTAGTCTTGGCAGTAACAGCCTGTGCAGGTGCTGACTGCTCATTGGGGACTCGCAGTTCCGGTAATGGTTTGACGGTAGTTGCAGCAGTGTTACCGTCTTTTTTGAAACTGAGATTGAATGGATAAATGCTGACTTGTTGATCTCCTCGAGGAGACTTAGTAGCAAAATATTCTCTGGCCTTTGATTGCAACTCAGTAGAAACTAATCCCTTGGGGAATTTAATATCTAAAACCTGCCCTTCAGTACCCACCACTAAGAAACCCCACACTCTGCCTTCAAGCCGGGGCTGATTGACGGCAATGGTGTCGCGGATAACTGGTTTTTGTTGGGAATTGGGGTAGTCTTGCTGAATTTCCTCTCTGATATCCTGATGTGAGTTCAAGTGGGCGATCGCGCCTCGCGCAGTGCCGGAGTCCATCGTTCCCCGGGCTGCATTTACTTTCTCGACAGGGGTCTCTGGTTTTGTGTCCCTAGATTCCGACTGCAAGGGAGTGCTTTGATGACTCGGTTGCTCAGGTTGTTGTCGGCTTTCCTGAAGACGAGCTATGAGGGCTTGATTTCGACGACTTTCACCGGCATTATTCACTGCTGCGGTGGTAGGGCGGGTATTTGGTAAATCCCCTGGTACTGGAGATGGAGTTAGTTTTGGCAATCCTTCTACAGGTATTGGTTTCACTGCCACTTGTATTTCGCTGTGATTAAAAGTTCGCGTAGAAGGGGTGAATTTTTGAGCGGCAGCATTAAAATTAGAGGTAAATCGATATTGCTCTCCAGGAACCTCAGATTCAACCCTAGGGGCTGGTATAGGTGTAGCAGTCCTCTGGGGCGAGGAAACATTCCGATTAGGAGGAGGAACAACCTGATAATTCAGTGTTGTCCTCATTGGCGGCAAGACAGGTTGGGTATAAGCAGATGATGGTAACGGCGGTCTACTTCTAGGCATATCCAGATTCGGAGGCGGAAGTGGCGGTCTTGGAGGTAGTGACCATTCTGCAGGTAGTGACGGTAGGGATGTTTCAGGCGGTATTTTGGGATTTTCTGGCAGACGCGCTTGATCAGCTTGGCTTAATTCCAAGATACCAACTGATTTGGCTACTTCTGATGGTTGAGATGAATTAGAATCTACAGGCATCAATGGTACAATCAACGCAATAGCACCGTGGATGCCAAGAGAGGCTATTACTGCTATCCCAGTTGGTCGGCTGAGAATTTCCGGTATATTTTTTAGCAGGGAGACGTAGGACATAGCTGTTATCGTTCACTCGGCTGGGTTGCGGTTGACTAGCAAAGCAATTTTATCTTAACTACAAGAGATGCATCCTGCTCAAAATCATGACTTCCTATGCCGGGACTCAAAATGTCGCAATAGGGTGGTTTTCAAGTTTCTAACTTTTCCATGAGACCGGGGACAATCACCATTATTGAACTGCAATTTTTATGAGGAGTTGCACAATATGGACACTGAATCTAAGGTAGTTGCCACTGGTCGCTATGGCATCAGGCTAAATATATAACTATATCTATTGCAGTTGCTGCTCTGATTAGCCAACTATCTTAGCTTGATTTACGTTCTTTTGGCAGGGGAATTTATAAATTACGCCTAGGCTTTGTCATTATACCACATTAAGCCAAGGGTACTTCCTCCACCTCCGGTAAAGTTTCCAGAGACAGGCGAGTTGAAGGGCTACCACCGGATAAACGCTTTAATAAGTTGGGTCTGGGGTCGTGTAACAAGTATATAATGCGATCGCCTACTAACCATTCTTGACTAGCTGGCACTACCTGTAGACGGTTTTCTCTTTCCAGCAACAACGGAATCAAATCTCCGCTCTTAATCTTGTCTTGGATACGCTCTTGTTGTTTGGTAAATTCGGGAGCATTGAGTGTAGTTGTCCCCAACTTCACTCTGCCATCGTTGAGATACTCATTCCAAGTCTTAATGGCTAACTCCGTGCTAAAAGCTTGGTTAACCTTGTGACTAGAACTAGAATTAGCTTGGGGTTTCCGGGGAAACACTGCCAAAACACGCGGCGGGCTAAATTCTTCAGCCGCCCGTTGAGCCAAGACAAAGTTCACCTCACCATTATTGGTCATAGCCAGGAAAGTTCCCACAGAAGCCAGTCCAGCTTCCTCCAAAACAGAAACATCCAATCCACTGCTAGAAATCACCGGAATATCTTCCGCCGCTGCTTTGGCACAACGTTCTTGGTCAGTATCAATCATGACTACTTTTTCTCCCCGTTCATGAAAGAAACGCGCAACCAACAAGCTCAAGGGATTACAACCCACAATCACCGCCCCTGTGGCATCCTTAGAGGTGATACGCAGCCATTTAGCAATTGTTCCGGCTGTTAACCCTTGGCAAACCACCGTCATGATAATTGTCAAGAACACCAGAGCTTTGATAGCATCACCACCATTAATACCCCGCTGTGTCAACGCAATGGCAAACAAAGACGCCACAGAAGCACTGACAATACCCCTAGGAGCCACCCAACTTAAAAATACTTTCTGTCGCCAATTCAGGTTACTGTTCCAAGTACAGCAAAGAATGTTAACGGGGCGAACCACGAACATAAGCACTAAAACAGTCAATACACTGCCCCAACCCAAAGCAAACACACTGGCAATGGAAAGGTCTGCCGCCAGGAGAATAAATAGCACCGACACCCCCAGAATTGTCAGCTGACCTTTAAAGCTGCGTAATAGACGCTCTTCTGGCACTGAGGAGTTAGCAAATACCGCACCAGCGATGACCGTAGTCATAATTCCTGATTCACTCCTAATCGTCTGTGCCAAGGTAAATAGACCCCACAGAATCGCCAGCACCACTAGGTTTTTTAACTCTGATGAGAGAAAATTAGCGCGTTTGAAAATCAAGCTCATCAAGTAGCCCCCGGCTCCACCAATTGCCGCACCAATTCCCAGACGCATCAGTAAGCCGATGATGGCATTTATGGGGTCAGCATCGCCGTTAGTAATGGTGTCGAGGACGACGAATGCCAGAATAGCCCCTACAGGGTCGATTAAAACTCCTTCTCCTTCTAAAATAGTTGCCACTTGACGATCTACGTTGATTTGTTTGAGCAGGGGACTGATGACAGTTGGCCCTGTGACTACAATGATGGAGCCGTAGAGAAAGGCTATATTCCAAGGAAATTCCCCCAGCCAGTGGGCTGCCATACTACCGCCAATTAATGTAATCAGTGTTCCCAGGGTGACCAGCAATTGTAGGCTAACTGACACTCTCCCCAGTTCCTCTATATCCAAATTGAGTCCGCCTTCAAATAAAATTATTGCCGTTGCTAGGGCAACAATCACTTCCAGACCAGCACCAAGGACATGAGGATGCAACAATCCCAGCCCATCGGAGCCTAGCAGAATGCCTAGTAGTAATAACAAGACAATACTCGGTAAGCGGAAGTATGCAGCCAAGACCTGGGCGGTAATGCCTGCAACAACCACGCTGACCATTTGTAGGGTGATTTCAAAAGATGCTTCCATGTTGTAGATTTTGAGCTATGTATTTCAAAATCTTTTGTAAAGAATGGTAAATATTACTTCTACAGCGTACAACATCCCATCCTTTGTCCCCAGCGAAATCCAGAGTTTTTTCATACTTAGTCGTCTATCTGACTTGAATGGCTGACTGCTAGGGCAAAAATTCCACAGTCCTCTAGTTAGTATCAAACACTGGTGAAAAATCAACAGCTACATTCATCGCTGCTCATCCTATGGCTTTGTGTTCTGGATGCACAAACTCCAATATCAGCTATGTATTGTCGTCCATCTTAGCCGGGAAAATTTTTTTTGCAAAACCTATTGACATCCACTAGAAAAGTAATTAGTATATATAAAGTCTGAGTCTTAAGCCCCCATCGTCTAGAGGCCTAGGACACCTCCCTTTCACGGAGGCGACGGGGATTCGAATTCCCCTGGGGGTATTCCACAAATATAAACCAAAATAATCTTGTTGATATTTAATCAGCCTTTTCTGCGAAAAGGCTGATTATTTTTGAGGCAGAAAAATACTGAATGAATGCTCAGGGTCTATTCAGCAGTTTGCCATAACTCCTCTACACGCTGGTGAATAGCTAAAAGATTTAACCGCAAATCATCGCTGAGGCGACGTTCCAGGATTGTGATTGGCATCGTTAGTTTGGGGCAAACTTGAATGGTATAACACAAGGTAGTTCCAAATTCCTCACCCCGGGAATCAGGCTCTAAACACCAGATACCAGAAAAGTCCTTAAAATCTCCCTCTACCATCGAGAAATTAATCTGTTTAGGGAACTGTTCTTCCAAATCCAAAACCACACGGGCGCAAAAATTGAACTTGAGTAAGCGCACAGAGCCGATTTGTTCTAGTCGAATACCACCGTGAGGATGCTCTAACAAGCAACTTTGAGCCAGATTGGGAATGAATTCAGACAAGGCTTCATAGTCTGTTAGCACTTTCCAAATCCGTTCAACAGGGTGAGGAATTTGGATCTTAGCCGCAATTTTTCGCTTTCTTTCGGCTATTTTCTCAATTTTAACTGCCACCTCTGGTAAAGTAACTGGCTCAACAGCCAAATTGTTTTCTAGACCTGTTTCATCTCCAGCAGGGCACAGAGCAAGGTTTTCTCGGATTTTTGATTTTTCAGTCACTTTCGGAATTTGGTTGGCTTTGATCGGGAAATTTGGCCACATTCAGGATGAAACAAATTTCCCACAAGAGGGAAATTTGATCTGGGAAGACACTCTCAACGGCGATCGCCCCATTCCACACAAAGTCATGGGACTCACCAGCTTTAAGGATAAGACAATTTTAACAAAATATGTGCCCATGAAATTTATGCTCTTATTCTGAATGCAGCCTCCCGGAAATGGGCTGCATCCACGGAAATTTCCCACTAAGTGGCTAAACTTTCTACACTCAAGGGAACCATATCACCATTTCTAGTTAGTCCTAAAAACATCGATTCTTGGGGATGAATTAATTGACCCGTCAGTACACAATGTTCTTCTTTCTCAGCTGTAGCAGGTACACTAGCTCGAATATCGGAGCGGGAAAATCCTGGTTTCCACTCACCTGATTTTTGTTGTACATAGTTCCAGAGGATCTCTCTAATCAAGGCTTGATATCCCTGGTTATGGGCTATTTCTTTAAGTTTATCTTTGAGTTCCCTTTCTAGGCGGATACTGGTAACTTCCATTTCAGTAGTGGGAGTGCGAGCGATCGCATGCATAACTTTTGCTCCTTCCATTTGTGGACAGTCTAGTAATACAAGTGTAGTATCTTTAGAGAAATGTTAAAATAGATAAAAGCTGTTAAAGTAGTGTACTTATCTTTCACACCACTCCCTTGTCACAACCAATCAACATTAATGAGTCAGTAATAATACATCACAAGCTGGATTTAGGGACACTGACAGGGGGATCTTGAGCGTCTACTTTAGGAAGATACAGGTGAGATAATATATTGAATTTTCCAGATCATACCTGCAACCAAAACACAGCTAAATTGGTTTGAAGTTCGTCTACCTCAAGATTGATTAACGGACAAATATAGACCAATATAAATCAAATAAATTCAAATAAATTCAAATAAATTTCATTCTCCGGGTTGATACAAGTGTGAGTGATTTACTCATAAAATAGTACTGAGACATAAAAAAGGAGAATTTACTAAGTAAGTCAAGCTATTTCATAACGTAACCAATCAAAGAGCACATATTAATAAATAAAGCCTTTTTCAGGCTCATGAAGTACACACCAATTCCCTATTCCCTATTCCCTGTTCCCTCAAACTAAAAAAATTGTACCTCACGAGCATGGGAAATGCTATAAATAATTTCACACCCATTCTTTACTACTAAAGGTATTCATTGCTCATTAGTATGTGCAACCATCACGGTGTTAAAGCTGTTATTGAGGATTGAAGATGAAGAATTATCATGTGATTTTATCCATTTTACACCCAGTGCGTTTTATAATTGTGGCTTCTGCCTGTGTCCTGCTATTTTTCTCCAGCGCCTCAGCTGCTTTTGCCATCAGTAGTTATCAAAGTGATCCTCAAGAAGGCCCGACACAGCTTCTGGAAACGCAACGCCAAACTGACGAGGTAGCTAAATCCAAACCATTGGGACTCAAAGAAACTCAAGAAAAGTCAATCAAAGGACTCAATGAAGTTCAGGGAGACGCTGACATAGACAAGATGAAGACCCCTGAAAATTCACAGAGTTCAACTTCAGTAGAACAGAATGTTAAGAACCTTCTGGAAAAAGTGACAGGTAATTAGAAATACATTAGCGTTTGTACCCCGGTTGTTTGAATTAATCGGGGGTTTTAAATATGAATTTTTTATCTGTTTGTCTACTTACCATGTAGAGAAGATACAAGTGAGCAAAATAGCAAAATAGAGTTTTGTGGGACTTGTACACAGTGAGATTATATTATAATATAATCAATATAAAATCAGGAATTTTCTGGCTCTTGTAGTTTTCGGTGCAAACGGAAAAATGGGTGAGCATTTACCAAGACTTACTATATAAGTAAATCCCCAATCCCAATTCAGTGTTTTCTACCATGATTGAGCGAGAGCCAATGTTAATTAAGGGAAGTTTCGGGGCTAACTTAACATTATTTATTGTGCAGTCGCGCCTGTCAGATGATGATCTGCTGCTTAAATCCCGATTGCCCAAATCCCCTCAATCCTGACACACAGAAGTTATGCCAAAGTTGTAGTACCCCCTTGGTGCCACTTTTGCGAAATCGCTTCCGTGTGATTCGGTTGCTTTCCGATCAGGGGGGATTTGGCAGAACCTATTTATCCGAGGATACAGATAAACTAAATGAACGTTGTGTGGTCAAGCAATTAGCGCCGAAGTTTCAAGGAACTTGGTCGCAAAACAAAGCAGTAGAATTATTTGCTCAGGAAGCAAAGCGTCTGCAAGAGCTAGGAGAACACCCACAAATACCAACTCTTTTAGCTTATTTTGAGCAAGACGACTGTTTGTATTTAGTACAGCAGTTTGTCAATGGGCAAAATTTGTTAACCGAGTTGCAACGGCGAAAACTATATAGACCGGCGGAAATTAAAGCAATTTTGCTGCATTTATTGCCTGTCCTCAAGTTTATCCATGACCGTGGTGTGATTCACCGGGACATCAAACCAGAAAATATTATTCGACGACATGGTGACGGAAGATTAAGCCTCATAGATTTTGGTTCCTCGAAGCAGTTAACCACCAGAGCACCGAAGAACATGGGGACATCAATTGGTTCCCATGGTTATTCGCCATTGGAGCAAATTAGAGATGGTAAGGCTTACCCTGCTAGTGATTTGTTTGGTTTGGGGGCTACCTGCTTTCATTTACTAACTGGAATTGCTCCCTTTCAGTTGTGGCTGGAATATGGCTATGGTTGGGTGACTAATTGGCGACAATATTTGCGAAGTCCATTGAGTACTGAATTGGATTATGTTCTCGATAAGCTGTTGAGAAAAGATATCGAGCAGCGTTACCAATCAGCCGATGAAGTCATGAAAGACTTGAACCCAAAACAACCACTAGCACTAGCAAAAGTAAGTAAATCTTCGGAAAAAATACCGGTAACTCAGATTTCATCTTTACCAATCCAATATAGCTTACTGAAAAATATAGTTTTAGTCAGTGCCTTGATGATGTTATTTGGGATTGAAGATTCTTGGTATCAGCAATATCAGCGCTTTCAGACTGTGTTATTGTCTACATTGACTCAAGATCATAGTAGTGGTGGCGGGTCAGTTACCGAAGGGTCTCCCAATTCAAGTTTCAAGAATATTACCTTAGCTAAAGCTCTGGAAGGTCATGAAGATGTGGTTTTATCTGTGGCTATTAGTCCCGATAGCCAGATTTTTGCCAGCAGTGGGGAAGGGAGTATTAAAGTTTGGAATTTAGTTACAGGCGAGGTAATTACGACGGTCAATAGCCGACAAAGGGTGAATGTCGTAGCTATCAGCCCGGATGGAAGTACTTTAGTTAGTGGTGGCGATGATCAAACTATCAAAATTTGGAATCTTCCTACTGGTGAGTTACTTCGCACCCTCAGGGGACATTCCGATTCAATTCACGCCTTAGCCTTTAGCCCAGATGCCAGCACTTTAGTTAGTGGTAGTGATGATGGTACTATTAAACTGTGGAATATGGCCACGGGAAGGTTAAGAGGTACGCTCAGAGGTCATACATCTTGGGTGCGTTCACTAGCTATGAGTGCAGATGGTGTAACTCTAGTCAGTGGTAGTTTTGACAAAACTATTAAAATTTGGGATCTGCACAGAGCAGTTTTGCTCCGCACAGTTGAGCAAGATGGGGAAATAGTTACAGGTGTGGCTTTGAGTCCAGATGGTCAGACCCTAGCTATTGCTAGTCGCGATGACTCCGGCGGTAAGCTACGCACGATGACACTTGGGGATTTAGGGACAGAAGGGAAAACCCAGACACTAGCAGAGAATATCGAAACTGTAACATCCATTGCTTTTAGTCCCGATAATACCACTCTTGTTAGTGGTGGGCGCGATCGCGAAGCGCAGCTGGAAGCAGGTCGCACAATTAGACTTTGGGATTTAGCCACAGGTCAACAAATGCGTACACTTGTGGGACACGCGGATACTGTCACCGCCTTGGCTATCAGTCCTGATGGTCAGACTCTGGTCACTGGTGGTGAAGACAATACTATCATCCTTTGGCGAGTCCCTCAGTAAGAGATGTTGCATATAGCTTGCAATTGAGTATCTCGTTTGCTTAATATGAGTTCCAAGAAACACCCAACACCGACGAGATAGTAAACTGTGGAAAACAACTGGCTAGATTGACTTTGTACATTTTTGCCCAGTCATAAGTTCCCATATATCAAAACCATCTGCCTTTAGCAGTTGTAGCAGACTTTCTTAGTTTTAGAAAAGACCCTTTCTATATACCTTGAGTTGCAAGTATATGGCTCGCTTGATATGGGTATCCATCAAAATTAGACCTGATGGGCTGAGGATGTCTATTTTGCAGTTAATTGTATAATTAGACACTAACACTATTACTTTGGTTCGATGTCGCTATCATGGAAAGAATGATCTATAACCTATTGAGATTGGGAGATACCAGCCATACCTGACAACAAAGTATTTTACTGTTAATTGCGACGGTTATGGTATAAAAGCCAGCAATCAAATATTAGGTTACGGAAGATGAATGGTAAATTATTGACACCATTTCAACGCCAATTATTACTCAAAAAGTTGGCAGAAGATATACCAGAATTATACCGCCAACGGATTTCAATTATGCTGTTGGCAGATGAAGGAAAATCACAAAGGGAAATATGTCGTACTTTAGGATGCTGTTCAGCTACCGCCAGACACTGGATACATATAGCCCGTAGTGGGAAAGCCCACGAATGGGAAACATCACCAGTTGGTCGTCCGAAGGCTATCAATGAGGAATATATAGCACGCCTTGAAGAACTTGTCAACCATCATCCCCACGACTATGGTTATGGTTTTCGGCGTTGGACAGCTAACTGGTTAAGTAAACACTTAGCTAAAGAGTTTGGACTGCAATTGAGTGAATGTCATATCAAACGCTTACTCAAACAAATGGGACTATCCACTAAAGGTAAATCTGAAACTGCATCAGAAAATACCCATGAAGGTGTGACTTGCCAAATATCTATTACTGATATCACAGGAAAATCTAGGGGAAATACTAATGCATTTGTACCGATTCAATTGCTGAAATTTCATAAAAATTAAATAGCTATCATCCCCTAATTTAGAAACCCTTGGGGGGTGAGTTAAGACGATGCTCCTCATCAACCCAGGGGTAACAGATGATTGTGTCCGGTGTTACAAGGGGGAACCTATCAAGTACTTACGCAATTGCAGAAAATCAGATCATCATCTTCTAAATTCTCTAAATTTATGGTCCAAGAATCAGTTAAAACACAAATTTCCCAGGAATTATTCAATCAAACCCTAGGATATTCCTTTTCTGTCGCAGAATTTCAAATCTATGGACAGCAACTAAAATACAGAGAACCGAAAATAGGGAAATTTTGGTCAGGTACAGGAGTTGAACCCGGTATTTATGTTGTACTTAGCAGCAAAGTGAGGTTAATTGATGACAGTGGAGAAGTAATTACCACGGTCAGAAAAGGTGAGTCCTTCGGACATCATACATTGTTTCCTAATCTTAACTGTCAGGTTTATGGTGCGCGAGCCAGTGAAAGTCTGCGTTTGTGTTTTTTCCCTGGTGAACTGCTCAAAAACTTAATGGATAAATATCCACAAATTCAAGAGCACCTGAAAACAAAAACCCATATTCTCCATTCTCCATCTCAGCAGCCATTACCAAGAGTCACTACCGGGGAAAATCACCACCAAACCAGAGAAAAAATTAGTCAAGCTTACCTTCCCACTCCTACCCAAAAAGTTCGTCATCTATTACAAAGAATTACTCGGCGTTATCCCTTTTTTGCTCAACACAGCGCTTCTGATTGCGGTGCTGCTTGTTTAGTGATGGTTTCTCTCTATTGGGGGAAACAATTTAACCTCAACCGGTTAAGGGAGATGGCTAATGTTGATCGTAATGGTGTATCGTTGCGTGGGTTAACCACCAGCGCGGAAAGCCTGGGTTTTAATACCCGTCCGGTGAAAGCTAATATCCAGCAGTTAGGACAACAGAAACTACCGGCGATTGTCCATTGGGAAGGAAAACACTATATTGTTGTCTATGAAATTACCCCTCAAAATGTGATAGTTGCTGACCCTGGGGTTGGTCAACTGACTCTTTCTTACGCTGAATTCCAGGCTGGTTGGACTGGGTATACACTCCTGCTAGAACCAACGGCTTTATTTAAGAATGCACAAGAAAGTACAACCCCTTTTTGGCAATTTTTTGAACTGGTCAAGCCTCATGGTGTGGTCATAGGGGAAGTATTTATTGCTTCCATCTTTATTCAAATATTTGGACTGATTACACCCTTATTTACACAACTGATTTTAGACCGTGTGATAGTACAACGGTCTCATTTAACCTTAATGGCTGTGGGGTTGGGTTTGATGATGTTTAGCCTGTTCCGTGTGGCCATGACAGGTTTAAGGCAATATCTGATTGACCACACGGGTAATAAGATTAATGTGGCTTTGGTGGTGGCGTTTATTCGTCACACTTTCCGATTACCTTTAAGCTATTTTGAAAATCGTTATGTGGGTGATATTGTCTCTCGGTTACAGGAAAATAGCAAAATTAAAAGCTTTATTTCTGGGGAAGCATTATCAATCGTTCTAGATTTTCTGACTGTATTTATTTATCTGGGTTTGATGTTTTGGTACAGTTGGCAAATGGCTTTGATATCTTTAGTAATTGTGCCGCCATTTTTGGGTCTGGCTTTGATTGCTACACCTTTTTTACAGCGAATTTCCCGACAAATATTTAAGGCTTCAGTTCAGGAAAATAGTTATATTATTGAGGCTTTAACTGGTATCAGAACTATCAAATCAACGGCGGTAGAACAAACAGTCCGTTGGCATTGGGAAGAGTTATTAAACAAGGAGATAAAGACTAACTTTTCTGGGCAAGTAATTGGCAATCGGTTACAGATTTTTAGTAATACAATTGAGGCTGGTGTATCTACGGCTTTATTGTGGTATGGGGCATATTTGGTAATTGAAAATCAATTATCTATTGGGCAGTTGGTGGCATTTAATATGCTTTTAGGCAATATTATTAACCCTTTTAAAAGATTAGCTGTGCTGTGGAACCAGTTACAAGAGGTAATCATTGCTGTGGAAAGGATTAATGATGTGTTAGATGCTAAACCGGAGGAGGATATACAAGAGCAACAACGGCAAAATTTACCGGAAATTCAGGGTAATATTGATTTTCAACAGGTGACCTTTCGTTATCATGAGGATGCTAATGTTAATATTCTGCAAAATGTCAATTTTTCAATTAAATCAGGACAAACAGTGGCTTTAGTGGGGCGTAGTGGGTCTGGTAAAACTACAATTTCTAAGCTGGTTTTAGGTTTGTATCCACCTACTAACGGTAAAATCTTAATTGATGGACATGATATTACTACCATCTGTTTAGATTCTCTGCGCCAACAAGTGGGTGTGGTTGATCAGGATACTTTTTTGTTTGGTAATACTATCCGGGAAAATATCTGTTTAGCACATCCTGATGCAAGTTTAGAGGAAATTATCACCGCTGCTCAATTAGCAGGTGCTGATGAGTTTATCCAAAAATTACCTATGGGTTATGAAACTCAAATTGGTGAAGGGGGCGGTTTATTATCTGGGGGACAAAGACAAAGAATTGCGATCGCCCGCGCTTTATTAGGTAACCCCAAACTCTTGATTTTTGATGAAGCTACTTCTCACCTTGATACGGAATCAGAACGGATAATTCAGCAGAATTTGCAGACAATTCTCAAGGGGAGAACTGCTTTAATTATTGCTCATCGTCTGTCTACTATCAAGAATGCTGATTTAATTTTGGTTTTAGATCAAGGTATGTTGATTGAATGTGGTAGTCATGAGCAATTAATCGACAAACGTGGACACTATTTCTACCTCAATCAACAGCAATTAGGTAACAAGGATTATTCCTAAATATAGGAGATGGTTGGGCGATATTTTCTGAGGTAAATTAAGGTAAATTTATGTCATATACAATCAATGAAAATGGAAAAGTCACAACGGAAGAGATTTTATCTATAACTCCTGAGACTATGGGGAAATCTCCGCAGGTTCCAGTACAGGTAAAATCTCACGCTCATTGGTCTTTTGCAACTCAAGAATTATTAGATGCTTTACCCCAAGTGTGGACTAGGGGATTACTGTACTTTTTAGTCATATTTGTGGCAATTATTTTACCTTGGGCGATGTTGTCTAAGGTGGATGAAACAGGTACAGCTAGGGGGAAAATTGAACCGGAAGGTAAAACTATGAGGTTAGATAGTCCGGTATCTGGAACTGTCAGAGAAATTCTGATTCAGGAAGGCCAGGAAGTCAAAGATGGACAACCTCTATTACTGTTAGATTCAGATTTAGTGACTGCTGAATTAGCTCAGGTGAAGGAGAGGTTAGAAGGACAATTAAATAGGCGATCGCAATTAACTACTCTGCAAAATCAGTTAGTAGTGACTTTCAGCACTCAACAACAACAAAATCAATCCCAGCAGTTAGAAAAACAATCGCAAATCGACCAAGCTAGACAACAATTAATAGCATTAACAAATAACTGGGAGTTACAGAAGTCGGAAAAATTATCTCAAGTCAACCAGGCTAAACAAAATTTAGCCCATAGTATCACTGCTCATAAGTTAACTGCAAGCAGCATGGCGATCGCCCAACGAGAAGAAACCAGATACAGGGAATTATATCAAGAAGGGGTCATCCCTGAAATTAACCTTGTAGAAAAGCAAGAACAAACAAAACAAAGACAACAGCTATATGAACAAAGTCAGTCAGATATTCAACAAGCTGAATTACGTTTAGCAGAACAGCAAAGCAGTTATGAACGAGTGATCAAACAGGGAAAAGCTGATATTACCCAAGCAGAACTCAGAGCGAGGGAACAAGAACGCAGTTATGAAACCCTCAAGCGTTCCGGTGAATTAGCTTTACTACGTATTCAAGAACAACAAAACAATTTAGCCACAGAAATCACCGCACTAGCAGCAGAAATCGCTCAAACTCAAAAACAGATTGAATCTCTGAATATTCAACTAGCACAAAGGGAAGTCACAGCACCCATGACTGGGACTATATTTCAATTACCCATTCAAAAAGCTGGCGCTGTGGTTCAAGCGGGAACAATGGTCGCAGAAATTGCGCCGCTTAATTCACCTTTAGTGATGAGAGCGCAAATAGCAACCGCACAAAGTGGTTCTCTCAATGAGAAATTACCAGTCAAGCTGAAATTTGATGCTTATCCTTTCCAAGATTATGGAGTTATAGAAGGAGAGTTAATGAGTATTTCTCCCACAACTATAGATATAGATACACCCCAGGGGAAGGTATCAGCTTATAACTTAGAAATCAGTTTACCAGACAACTGTATCCCACACAGAAATCAATGTATTCCCCTACGTCCGGGAGATACTGCTACAGCGGAAGTGATTTTACGTCAGCGGCGAATTATTGATTTTATCATTGACCCCTTTAAGCAATTACAAGCAGGGGATTTTAAGTTATAGCAGTCAATTCCACAATTACCAATTAAGCAGGACAAGATTATGTCATACCCCATGGTAGTCACTCAAGAAGATATTTTACGTCAAATCAAACTATCTGGAAAAATTCCTGAAACAGTTGAGCAGATTATTCAGCGCAAAATCATTAAAAATAGGGCGGATGAAGTGGGGATAAAGGTAGAAGTTGCAGAATTACAACAAACAGCAGACCAAATGCGGTTAGTTAACCAACTCACTACCACTGATGAAACTTGGAGATGGTTAAAAAAACATGGTTTATCTTTAGAGGATTTTGAGGAAATTATCTATATAACCCTCCTAAACGCTAAATTAAGTCATCATTTGTTTGCTGCTGAAGTTGAACCATACTTTTATAACCATCAAGTAGATTACCTACAGGTGATCATGTATGAAGTTATTTTAGATGATGAGGATTTAGCCTGGGAATTGTTTTATGCAGTTAAAGAAGGGGAGAAAAGTTTTTATGATGTCGCTCATCAATATATTCAAGATGTAGAACTACGTCGCCAATGTGGATATCGAGGGGTGATGGGTCGTCAAAATTTACATCCAGATATTTCTGCTGCTGTATTTGCAGCTAAACCACCACAGCTGCTGAAACCGATTGTGACAGCTAAAGGTATACATTTAATTTTTGTGGAGGAGATGATTCGACCCCGATTAGATGAGCAGCTAAGTTATCAGATCATCGGCCATTTATTTGCTGAGTGGTTAAAGCAGCAGGTTGAGCAGACGGATTTTCAAATATAACACTCAGATTTAATCTTTAAATTAGGGTGGGTTAGGAATTTCTAACCCACCCATTATTTACAGCAGTTTCTACCTAGATAAAATACAGATATTAATTGTAAAACTATTGTGGGGTGGGCATCCTGCCCGCCCTAGTTTACCTCACTCAGGCTTCTTCGCCCCACCCTGTAGATAATAAAGAGAAGATCGTGTTAATAAAAATCACCATAAAAGTTATAGCCATAAGTCTATTTATCATCTGGGAGAATTGTCCGAGTAACATAAATCCGCCCATGATTTTCTCCATTTCCTCTGGAGAAAGTTGCTGCAATTGAGTAGAGGCGATTTCTAAGTTTTTAATGGTGATGTTAGCCATGATTTAATTATTTTTAGTAAATGGTGTGTTTTGGTTTTGGTCAGTTATGTTTGTCCTGGATTTACCCACGTTCAAAAGTAAAATGTCTAGTTAATAAATAATACAGGGTGTAAAAATTACACCCTGTTTTTTTGTAGGAAAATTAGCTAATTTTTACTAAGCATCTCTCGTACAAATACAAGGGTGTACAAGATTAAACTAGAGTATCAATTAGTTCTAAGAAAGCCAAATAACCACTTATTCCAAAGAATAATGCTACGCTTGTATTGAACTCACCAATATCGAAAAATGCACCGCCCATAGGAGCATTAGGATTACCCTGACAAGAATTATTACCACCGATAACTTTTTCCATTTCGCCGGGGGAAACTTGATTCAATGCAGTAGATTCAACTTCTAGGTTTTGAATTGTGATGTTAGCCATGATTTACTTTCTCCTAGTAAATGCTATGTTTTTGTGTTTGTTTTTGGAATCAGGCTCTTGCCTGTTTCTGTAACTATAATCCCTGATTTATTTAGGCTTTTCAAGCTTATGAAACATGAATAACGTACATAAATAATGCTATTTATCATCATTTTAATAACGGAATAATCAAGGTTTAAGCTAATACTAATAACTAAATGATAGCATCAAGCTATTATTTCGGTTCATAATTATTGCTATTAAGATACTTTTTGTATATAAGCAGGGAAAAATCCCTAGATTGACTGCTAACAGTTAACTGTCAACCCCCATGAGTGGAGATTGCACTAATCATTATTAAGGTCTGGTGGGATGAATATCAATAAATAAAAGCAGGGTGTAATTTCTACACCCTGCTGTTTGGAGAACATCGATGATTTTTAGTTACTGTCTATATTAGCCAATTAATAATTGAGGTGAGTAAATGCGGTATGGTAGCGGAATCAGGTGTTTACCTGTTTCTGTAACTATCATCTCTGATTTATTGATGATTTTCCAGACGATGAAACATGAATAACGGACATAAATCATGCTATTTATGATGATTGTAATCCCTGGTTTAATGCACTACTAAGAACTAACTGATACTATCAAGCCATGATTTCGGCTCATAATTATTGCTGTTAAGAGGTTGTTTGATAAGTTTTCAACAGGTAATTTTTATCTTAGGGAACAGGGAACACCGGAACAGGGAACAGGGAATAGGGAATAGGGAACAGGGAATAGGGAACAGGGAACAGGGAACAGGGAACAGGGAATAGGGAACGGGGAATAGGGAACAGGGAACAGGGAACAGGGAACACCGAAGGATTGGGGAATGGGGAACACCGAAATCATAACTTTTCAGACTTTAGCTACTAATAGCGCCTCTGACTAAAATTACTGTACAGTCTACCCCAGAGGCGATCGCTTCGGGGATATTACCTTGTACTGCTTGCTGTAATAACCCCTCACGGGAAGCTCCTAAAACCACTACATCATAATCGTCGTCTTTTACCAGGTTAATCACTCCTTCGGCCACGGAGTCAGCTTGTAGGGGGATAGCAACCACATGACTGGATAACTGACGACGACCCATTAAGACGCGGATGGCTTGTTCTAAAACCGTCATATCTGGTTGTAACTGGGAGGGTTTAAACACTTGGGTGAGGCGAATATATGGATGTTCCCCCAAGGTGGCTAAAGCGGGTAAGAGTTTAATCGCCGCTGTCGCATTGGGACCGCCAGCCATTGTCACCAACCAACGGTTAAATTGAGGAGAGGTAGAGGGGATTAATTGTGGTTCGCTCAGGAGTTCAACAGATGGGGGAAATGGGGAAGGGGAAATTTTACCCAGTTTGACTAACATCACATCGCAGGTGGCCTGGCGAATGATGGTATCTACAACATTGCCAAAAATTCGCCCTGGGGTGGAGGTTTCACCTTTCCACCCCATTAAAATCAGGTTGATGTGTCGTTCGTTGATGGTTTCTAATATAGCTTGGGCGGGGTCGTGGGCGACTCTAATTTGGGTGTGTAGGGGAATTTTCCACTTTTTGGCTAAAACTTCCGCTTGGCGTAGTAGGCGGCGACTGTGAACTGTTCTGACTGGTGTTTCTGATGGCGAAGTGTGACGGGATACTAAAATGATTTGTACACATTCTATTTCATAGTGGCGATCGCGGGCAATAGCGGCGGCCATTTCTAAGAGGATAGCGGCGGTGTGGGGATTGGCTATTGGTATCAATAATCTACCTCTGCCAATATTGGGCGATCGCGTTTGATAAACTAAGTAAGAAGGTTCCGTATGTGCTTTACTCACGTTCCCATGGTTGAGGTGTTCAGCTTGGGCGCGGATAATATCTGCACGGGTAATAATTCCAATTAACTTTCTCCCTTCTACTACTGGTAGGCGGCTAATTTGATACCTATCCAGCAAATACAACACATGACTGAGGTTATCCTTGGGTTGTACTGTCATGGGGGAGGGCTGCATAATAGACTTTAATAGTACCTTCTGTGGGGGTTGGCTCTGGTCTAGGATGTAGGAGTCACTATCGCGCTTAGTCACTAAATCCGATTGTGTAATCATTCCTACCAGTTTACCCTCCTCTACCACTGGAAAACCGCGATGATGGGAACGAGAAAATACTTGCATTGTTGCTTCTAATGTCATGTCTGCATCCAGGGTTTCTACTCGATGCTGCATGACATCATTGGCTGTTAATTTCCCTAATATCCCCTCGTTGGAAACTGCTTTGGTAATAGTGATCCCTTTTAGCCGTAATAGTTTGTCGTAGAGTGACCCCGGAATTACTTTGTCGGAAACCAAGTAAGCAGCTACAGAGACAATCATTAAGGGTAATACCAGATTGAAATCTGTAGTCATTTCAAACACAATGACAATGGCTGTAATGGGTACTTTAGAAACTGCACAAAAAAACCCTCCCATACCGGCTAAAGCGTAGGTGGTGGGTGAGTCCACGGCTAAGAAATAAGAGGCGGATACACCTACCAGATGTCCTAAACAAGAACCCAAAATCAGACTAGGCGCAAATAACCCCCCAGGCGCACCGGAACCGAACGCAATGAGAGTGAGGAGAAATTGAGATAAAAAGGCGATCGCGGCAAAAGGTATATTAGGTTCGCTAATAATCATATACTCCCTTAAACCCGCATAATTACGGAAAGATTCTGGAAGTATTGCCACTACTAAACCGGAAATAAAACCAGCTATAGCCATTTTCAACGGTAAGCTGAGATGGAGATTTTGATAAATTCTAATACTAGTGATAATGCCACGGTTAAATAATGCACCCAGTAACCCGGCTAAAATTCCCAATACCAAAAAAAAGGGAATTTCTGGTAAGGAGAAGTTACTAGAGTATTGCAGCAATTCTAGGTTGAGTTGTAAACTCCCCCCACCCAACAACCGGGAGACTACACCACCAATAAAGGAAGCAATAATGGCGGTTCCTAAAGTCAGCCCTGATAAATCCTGGAGTAATTCCTCGACAATAAATAATACACCAGCAATGGGGGCATTAAAAGCCGCAGCTAAACCAGCACCCGCACCAGCTGCAATCATCTGGCGGCGATGGTCTGGGGAAGTGGGAACCCAGTTACTCATCCCTGCTGCTAAACCCGCGCCTACGTGAACTGTGGGCCCTTGTCGCCCTAAACTCAACCCGGAACCAAGGGTAATGATGGCAGTAACTAACTTGATAATTGCGACTTGCCAGGATAGTCTAATTGGTACATTAGCAAGGGTGGCTTTAACTTGCGGGATACCGCTACCTGAAGCTTCTGGCGCAAATCTATTGACTAAATACCCGGCTATCAACCCAAAGCTCATACCAATGGTAGGTAAGAACAACCATGGTGGCACAATTTGAGTGGTCTGTACCCGCCAAGTACCCAACCATCCCGCTCCCATTTTCAAGCATACCGCACCAAAGGCCGCTACAAGACCAATAATACAAGCCTCCGCGATCGCTAAACCTCTTGTGGGTTGCAACCAGATACGAAGGCGCTGAGTCAGAATAGAAAGGCCCATATGAAAATATCAATATCAGCAGATGCTTAGTCATTAGACACTAGACGCAGAAAATCTAGTCTCTAATCAAATATTGTGGACTTGTTTTTCTATTATGGACTGATAAACACTGATAAACCTATTCAGGTTGAGAATCGGTGGTTTCTCCTAGCCAGGGGTTCGACTCTCCTGGCTAAATCTAATCATGGTTTTTCAATACACTTTACCAATTGTAGATAATCCTTCTACTATCAAGGATGGGGTATAACAAGACCCATTCCAATCTGCGTCACTACCTAATGCTACTAGTTGTTTGAGAACTGTGTAAACGTTACCTGCCACCATGGTATCCTTAACACGCCCAATGATCTCACCGTTTTTGACCCGATAGCCCAAATCAACATTAATGGAAAAGTCACCAGAAATACCGTTGCCACCACCGAGCATTTGATCTACAATTAATCCCTCATCCATTTGATGAATTAGTTCTTGTAGCGATGCCGAACCAGGTTGAATCAAGAAATTAAATAAGCCAGGACTAGGATAACTGCCAAAACTAGGACGAAACCCATTACCGGTGGTATTAATACCCAGTTTGTTGGCTGTGGTGCGATCGCAATAGAAATTCTGTAAAATTCCGTTTTGGATAAAAACTACAGTACTAGTGGGAATACCCTCATCATCAAAAGGACAACTATAGGGACCTGCTTGGGGATCTTGGTAGAGGGTGAGACTAGGGGAGATGACTTGTTGACCTAGGCGTTCTACCCAGGGGGAAGCTAATTCTAAAATCCGCTTACCATTCAAAGCCGCTTGTACGGTTCCCCAAAGCATATCAGCAGCCTTAGAGGTAAACAAGACGGGAACCCTACCCATGGGGGGTGGGACGTTGTTTATAGACCAATCTAATCTTTGTAAAATTTGATCAGCTAATTTTTGCGGGTGCAGAATATCCCTCTGGGTTTCTCCATCAGCCACACTCAAAAAATCATCGCCCTTGACCCATTCCGCAGCCATGTAGGAGCTGAGAGTAGTGTCAGTGTAGTAACAATCTAAACCTGCACTATTACAAAGTCTGGTAGTTTCCACATCACATTCCCAGTCACTGTTGCAAAGCACATCGGGATAGACATCACGGATGAGAGCGATCGCCTCTCTCCCCCAATTTACTAATACTTCTAAGGATACAGAGTGACCTATATCTGGGTAATTTGGCCGATAATTATTGACTAAATCTACTGGTTCCGGTATACTGATACGACTTAAGGCTAGAGCGCGTTCTACCATTGCTTGTGGAGAGACACAACCATAAGCTACGGTTAGTCCCGGTCGCCCATCGCGCCATAGTCGTAGTGCTGTACCTTCAGATTCGCTGGTTTCTACCTGTTTGAGACGGTTAGCTTCAAAAAAGACAGGACGAGAAAGCGATCGCGACTGATAGACCTCTGCTGCTTCCGCTCCCGATTTAATAGCTAGTTCTAGCAGATGTTCTGCTAGGGTGTCTTGTGAGAAATTTTCAGAACCCATGACCCTCGATCAATTGTCGTGTTTGGATTTGTCAGCGAGCAAATGAATCAACGCAGATAATTATCCCAAATCATTGGTACCTATCCGCGTTGTCTGCACCGAGAAAATTTTGCTAAAATTATCTGGTTGTATGAATATATACTGATATTATGTTTTTTCGTTGGTCAAAAATCCCCCCCCCAATTAGCCCAGATTTAAATTAGCCCAAATTTAAATTTTGCAGCAGCCAAAATCCGGTAAAAGATTCTGCTTGAGGATCAGACTGGACACCAATAAAATGCACTCCATTAGCTTCTTGTTTGGCTTTTTCGTAACCTTTGGCTTCTGCTAAAGTTTGGGGGTTGTTGATATTAGCCAAAATCCAACTTTCAGTAGCACCAGTTTCTAAAATTAATCTTTGCCCTTGTTTAGTGTCAAAGTTCAAGCAAGCCAGCTCTAAACCGGACATCCACCCCGCTATAGGTAAGGCTCTGGGTGAAAAAATTAACACACCGGGAATGCGAGTTTCTGGGGAGACATTGGCCAGTTCTAAGGGAAAAGCCTCACCAAAACCAATATCCCACTCTGGCATATCAGCAAATTCAGCAGCTTGTAGGCTAACAAATGCCCATTGTTCGCCCTCTAAAGCATCGGGTAACCGTTGGGGTAAAGGGCTGTCTAAACGCACCGATGCATTGGTTCCCTGTTGATATCCGGGTTCTTGAGGATAAACCTCCTCCATTCGCTGTTTCAACCATTGATTGAGAACTAAAATCCGGCGGCTAGCTTGAGCGGGGATACCCGCATCCTGACAAGCTTTAGTGATCATATTGTTCATTTGACGGCGAAAGAAGCGGATTTTGATTGGTGCTTCCCCAGCCTTGTCAATGGCCTCCTGTAACGCAGTCCGCAACCAAACCGAATTTACCTGAGTACTGGGACAATACTTGGCATAACGAAATAAAGATTCCGGTTTGGTGCGAATATCCGACGGACTTTCGCATATTAAGACTTCCCAAACTTTTTTCTGCTTTTCATCTAAAATTGGACGAGAGTAAAAATCAATTTCCCAAATACTACTCATGTTTGGTTCCGTAAAATTCTGGCGACTTGATATTTTTTGATATTTTTATCTTAAGAGGGAATGGGGTGCAAACCAGTCGAGTAATTAGTGATCACGTCCAAGGGAAAAACTTTACAGGATACCTGCTTTGACGCAATACCTGGGCTGCAAAACTTGAAACTAACCACTCTTGGAGTTTACCAATGGTTCCCGAAGAAACTGCGATCGCGCTAATGTCAGTCATGACCCCGATCTCTAAAACCTCGGTAAAGTTTTTTGTTGGGCAAACAGGGGATTTTCCCGGATCTCCGATTACTAGTAACTCAGTAACGTTAAAATAGGTCTGATTTATTCGTGAATAGAAAAACTATGACAATCTATCCCCATTCTACTCTCCAAAGTGCCTTTGCTGACCGCCGTGTACTCAAAGTTATTAGCGGCTTGAATAACTTTGATCGCGATCGCGTAGCTGCTACTATCAAAGCAGCTGAACTGGGTGGTGCGACTTTTGTCGATATCGCCGCCGATGCTGATTTAGTCCAGATGGCTAAAAACTTGATTAATTTACCGGTTTGTGTATCAGCAGTTGAACCAGAAAAATTTGTCTTAGCGGTCAACGCTGGTGCTGATTTAATTGAAATTGGTAATTTTGATAGTTTTTACGCCCAAGGACGGAAATTTACCGCTGAGGAAGTTTTAGCACTGACTCACCAAACCCGCGCCCTGTTACCAGAAATTACCCTATCTGTGACAGTTCCCCACATCCTAGAACTAGATCAACAAGTACATCTAGCAGAGGAACTAGTCAAGGCGGGCGCAGATATTATCCAAACCGAAGGCGGTACCAGCAGTCAACCTACACACCCTGGAACTTTGGGGTTAATTGAAAAAGCCGCCCCCACTTTAGCCGCAGCTTATGAAATTTCCCGCGCTGTTTGTGTACCTGTACTGTGTGCTTCCGGTATTTCCAGCGTCACCGCACCTTTAGCTATAGCTTCTGGTGCTGCTGGGGTTGGTGTTGGTTCTGCAATTAATCAACTTAACAGTGAAGTGGCGATGATTGCTGCGGTGCGGGGTTTAGTTGAAGCTTTAGCTAGTGCTAACACCAGAGCAATTATTTAATTTCAGATCTGATTCTCAGGGAATAATTGCATCTGTACCCATGCGTTGCTGCTAAAGCAGCAGCGCTGAGGCCATGGACTAGGTAGGACTCAAATAAGTTCTACAATTCACCGAGGTGATTGTAACATGGAAAAAATAGAACAATATCGTACATATATCCAAACTTTATTAACTGAATATGCTCAGGGAAGTCCATCGGATCATGAGGTAGAAACGCAACTGATTTTTGACAAGGAACGGGATCATTATCAGGTTGTTTATACAGGAAAGAAGTCGGGGATCTAGTTTAAATTTCTCACATATTCCCGAAAAACGGAAGATAATGAAAACATGACTTTATCTTCTTTCTGTTTACGTACTAAATACCGTTGTTGTAAAGATTGTAAACCGTTATTAAAATCAACTGAGGATAAATTTAAGTTTTGCGTTAAACTTTTTTGTATTAAACTTTGTCTTAATTCTTCTCGGGAAATAGGTTTTTCAAATTTACTCAGTTGTAATACTATTTGTTGTTCTATAGGTGATAAACGGTTAAAAGTCTCTTGAAAATAAGACTGCATTTGTTGGGTAATATGTAAAGTATTCTCTGCTAAAAATTCAGCTACTTCACCATCATAATTTTTAGCGATTAAGACGGTAATACTTTTTAAAAGCATTAGATTACCTGCATATAATTTGATTAAATTTAACCAAATATCCTGATTTTTTAATCCCGTATTTTGGAGAATATCGGGATGATATAAACCTGAAAGTTCTAAAGATTTTATGGGATATAATTCTGGATCTAAAGATTCCATTTCTGGACATTGTTCTTGACTAATTAATATAATATTACTTTGATGTTGGGTTTCTGTAACAAGTTTGAATAGGGTTTGATAATCTTGATATTCTGGTTGATATTTTCCCGCAAGTTTACCAGGAATAAAGAGGTTTTGGATATCATCAAGGATGATTAAACATTTGTTGTTGGTGAGAATATTAAATAGTTGTTTGATTTTATCGTCTAGATTTTTTTCAGGTTCTTGTTTACAGACTTGCAATAAATCATCAATCAGTAAATTTAGAGATTTGGGATATTTTAAACTTTTCCAGATAATGATTTCAAATTTATCGATGTTTAAATCTATGAATCTTTTTACTAGGGTGGTTTTACCTATTCCTGATGTTCCTAAGATGGAGGTTAAGCGGGTGTTTTGGTTTAATATCCATTGGGTTAGGGTTTGCAGTTCGGTTTCTCGGTTGTGAAATTTGATGATTTGGGGTGCTAGGGTGAGATCATGGTAAGATAATTTAGGTTGATTATTTGTATTAGGTTCTTGATTTTGTCTATTAGGATGAGTTAGTGTTTGTGGATGATAAAAATAATTATTACTACCATTTATATTATAGATATTAGAATTTTCAGATGATTTAATATATACTCTTTCTAATGTAGAACGAAAATTATTTTTTTTAATATCTTCACCTAATGCTTTAGATAAAAGTTGCCATAGTTCAGAACCTACATCACCTATATGATTTTTAGTAACATTGTGTTTTTGTGCAATATCATCATAGGTTTGTCTTTCCCATGTTCCTGCAATTACAGCAGTTTGAATATCATCTAGATGCTTTCCAGTTTTATCAAAGACTATCTGATCAACAAATTTTACAACTTCGTTTACAGTCATAAAAGCTATACATGGTATGGTTTTTAACCATTATAGCTAAATGTGATCCCCTTTTTTCCGAACTATTCCGGTTTTTTTCTTAGTATTTTGTAATAGAAATACCGATTAAATCAGATTTTATCAGATTGTTGAAAATACTTAAATTCTGGCATTGTGTATTTTAGTCAAATGCAATAAGTTTGAATATGAAGTATGAAATTGTCAAACAGAGCGACAAGTCAAAGAAGCAAGAAAAAGCGCAGACTTTAGTAGAGCAGCCGAAGTGGACACTTGAAGAAGTGGCACTATCCAAAAGCACCCTTGAGCAAATAGACCAGATGGTTGCTTACATAAAAAACAGAGATAAACTTTTGAATGATTGGGAGTTTAATCGGTTTCTGAAAACAGGAAGTGCTTTGAGCATTAACTTTTTTGGCATACCAGGTACAGGTAAAAGTATAACTGCCGAGGCAATTGCTCGTAAACTTGAAATGCCAATCATTAAAGTTAACTATGGTGAACTGGAATCTTCTTTTGTAGGAGGAACATCTGATAACTTAGCATCAGTTTTCAAACTGGCAGAAGAAACAAAAAGCTTACTATTTTTTGATGAAGCTGATGCTGTTCTCAGTAGAAGAATCTCTAATCTATCACAAGCTGCTGATCATGGTGTGAACTCAGCCAAAAGTACCTTGCTTACTCTCCTTGATAAATTCAATGGGATTATTGTGTTTGCAACAAATCTTTTTGATAACTATGATGAGGCTTTTTTGAGAAGGATACTTTTCAATATACAGTTTTTAGCTCCAGATTTAGCAATGAGAGAACAGTTATGGAGATTTCATCTATCGCAAAAAGTACCCAAAGAAGTAAGTTATGAGGATCTCGCAAATATTAGTGATGGTCTTTGTGGTGGTGATATCAAAAATATCACTATTAAATTAGGCTTGAAACTACTGACTGGAAAGGTAAAAAGCATTGATGAGGCTTTAGTAAGAGAAGAGATTGAAACTTACAATGAAATAAAAAATAGGCACAAGAGAAAAGTATTGTTACGCGAAGCTAATTAATGTTAGTTGCTTGTATCAAAATTAGAAAATCATGGAGAAAAAATTTTATGCCAATTGGTCCAATTACTTGGGGAATCATTATAGGAAGCTTTTTGGCTCGATCAACTGTTGGTTATTTTTGGGATGAAATAAAGGAATGGGCTAGTCGAATGCTAGGCTATATCCTTGATGCCATAAATTATGCAATTGAAGTTACATCAGATGCAGTTGTTTATCTTGTAAAAGAAGAAACTCTTATTTATAGGGAAATAGAAGTTTTGTCTCGAAATATTTACACTGGTGCTACAACTCGTCATGTCAAACGGCAAGAAATTACTCGTGATCAAATTCCTTCTGACCTGGATAATCAACTTGACGAAAAGATGAGACTTAAACTTATGCAACAGCAAACTAAAGATGAGACTTAAACTTATGCAACAGCAAACTTAGGAGATAGTTAATCATGGATAAACAAGAAATTCTTCAAGAGAAGTTTAGTAAGCTATGCAACAATATTACAAGCATCCTTAAGCAACTTGCAGACGCAGTTAAGGAAGGATCAAACGAAACTTTTAGCTTAGTCTGTGTTAAAAACGGATTGTTAAATTTTGAATTAATTGAAGAAGATGTAAAACAGATACACAGAGATATGAAATCCAGGGGTGATAAAGTTCTTGGCAGTCGTCTTATCTTGGATGATGAACGTAACTTAATGGAAATTCGGACATATACTGAGAAAGATGATAAGACTTTTTTCAACACAATTGATGCAAAAGTTAAACGAGTAATTAATATTCCCTCTGACATTTTAGAAGAACTACAAAAGGAAGGGCGTGTTGAACTGAGGATGTTTGTCAAGTCATGATTAGTGTATCAACTATTGTTTGACCCCACCCTCACCTTTCCCTTGATAAGGGAAAGGTGACTGGATTTTATTGTTTCTTGTGTGGTCGGTGTGTTCCCTGTTCCCTGTTCCCTGTTTCCTAAGATAAAAATTACCTGTTGAAAACTTATCAAACAACCTCTGAGTAATACTTCTCTACCCCAAGCTGTCTTTCAGAGCATAAATCACCTGGTCTTGCTGTAACTGGGTGAGTTCTGGGAACATGGGTAAAGATAACACCTGATGACAAACTAACTCAGCTACTGGTAATTGTCCCGGCTGATAGCCTAAATATTGATATACTGGCTGTAAATGTAAGGGATGGGGATAATAAACCATGGAATTTACCCCCCGTTCTTGGAGTTGACCCCGCACCCAGTCTCGGTAGTTGGGGCGCACTATTCCCCCAGTGCTGGAAATGCGAATAGTATACTGATTCCATACACTCAACCCCCCGGGTAATTCTTGGGGGACAATAACGCCTGGAATTTGACTGAGAAACTGCTGGTAATAAGCGGCGATCGCCCGTCGTTGGTGATTCCAAGTATCAAGATAACGGAGTTTAATTTGCAAAATAGCCGCTTGCAGACTATCTAAGCGACTATTTATACCAATTTCTTCGTAGTAATAGCGATTTTTCTGCCCATGTTCTTTGAGTATCCGCAATTTTGCTGCTAGTTGAGGATCATTGGTAGTAATGGCTCCACCGTCACCGCACCCGCCAAGATTCTTAGTAGGGTAGAAACTAAAGCAGCCAATATCTCCTATGCTACCAACTTTTTGATGATCCCAGGTTGCACCTGTGGCTTGAGCGCAATCTTCAATCACTGCTAAATTGTGAGACTTAGCGATGGCCATGAGTGCTGTCATATCTACCGGTTGACCAAATAAGTGCACTGGGATAATGGCTTTGGTTTTAGGTGTAATGGCTGCTGCTACTTGCTGCAAGTCAATATTTAAAGTATTACTGTCAATATCCACAAAAATTGGTGTTGCACCCACTGCGCTAATAACTTCAGCCGTGGCCACAAAGGTAAAAGGTGTGGTAATCACTTCATCACCTGTACCAATTTCCAGAGCTCGTAAAGCTAAGTAGAGAGCATCAGTACCTGAGTTGCACGCTATACAATGATTAGTCCCATGATAGGTAGCAAACTGTTGCTCAAAGCTTTCTACTACAGGGCCACCAATATAACGCCCAGAAGTTAAAACTTCTAAAACCGCAGCACTCACTTCTGCTGCAATGGTAGCGTATTGGTGCTGAATATCAAAGGCAGGGACGGAATTTAGGCTCTGGATCATAAGTTTTCATTTGCTCTGAAAATACAAAGGATGCACTGGGACAGCCAATTTTTACGCTTGTTCAATTTTATCAAACAACTTGGTCAAGAGGTCGCCACGGATACCCATCAAAGCTGGGTTTTTACTGGAATTATTGTATGGTTGAGAATATCATTGTTAAGCAGTCAGGCTGTGGGAGATGAATAACCTATGCAGGATTTAATTAAGCTGGATTTGGTTGATTTAGTGATTGCGGTGGGATTGATGGCTATAGCTATCGGTTTATCTACCTGGGAAAGGTTAGGACTAGAGTTAAACTTAGCCATGGCTACCGGTAGAACTATCTTACAACTACTCGTATTAGGATACGTTTTAGACTTCATCTTTGCTTTGGATAATGTTTGGGGAGTTTTGGCGATTTTAGCAGTAATCTTGACTATTACAGCTATGGTGGCCAGAAATCGCATCAGTGTGAAAATTCCCCTGGTTTTACCTTTGGTATGGGGCGCAATTTTAATTAGTACAGCTTTGACGGTTATTTATACTAACTTCTTGATTATTCAACCGGACAGATGGTATGAACCCCGTTATGTAATTCCTCTAGCAGGGATAGTATTAGGTAATGCGATGAATGCAGCGGCGATCGCCGGGGAACGTCTTGTTAGCACTCTGAACTCACAGTATGTGGAAATAGAAACACACTTGAGCTTAGGTGCGACTCCCCACCAAGCAGTTAGCCAATACCGGAAACAAGCCATCAGAAGCGCATTTTTACCAACTCTCAATCAAATGATGCTCATGGGTATGGTGGCTATTCCGGGAATCACCACGGGACAGTTAATCGCCGGAATTAGTCCCCTTGATGCTGTATACTACGAAATTGTAATTATCTTTATGGTGGCCATGGCTAACTTGCTGACAAGTATTTTAGTCACCAGAGGATTATATCGTCAGTTCTTTAATTCTGCTGCCCAGTTGGTGACCCCTGGGGATTGATGGCGATTTTGTTAGAATAGGGGTTTACCTTCCCCAGGAGCTAAAGTGTCTGAATCTGTGCCAATACGGGATAGCTATCTCGCTTTAATTGATGAAATTGTGGAATCTACCCTCCAGGGCAAAATTAGCTCTGTAGAAATGGTATATCAAATATTGCAAAATAAAATAAAGGCGGGAACCGGAGAAATATTTGAACTGGTATTGAGCGATCGCCTTAGTAGCATTCAAAGCCAAGTTGATTCTCAAACAGATGAACTGAAAAAAGCCAAAGCCAACCGTAAATTGAGAGCGGTGAAAACTATTCAAACTCAATGGCAAAGATATTCCCAGCACTATCAAACCACAGAAGCGATCGCAAGCGCAATTAAAGAAATTACCACGGCCGCTACAGATGAACGTCTGACGATTTTTTTACGTGTTATCGACCCCAATCAAAAGCAACCACTAAATATACAGTCAACAAAGCAGTTAGCCACAGGTTTACAACAATTTGCTCAGGTAGATACTGACTTACAGGAAATCTCCCAGGGAATTACCCGCGGTTTAGCTAACTGGGAACGACTACAAGAGCACCTAGTTAGCTGGATGTATGAAAGCAATCAACAATTAGGTTTTGGTGGGGTTCCCACAGAAAGTGGTCCTTGGGCAACTTGGGCAAAGCAGGTTAATAGTAATGTATGTCAAGCACTGTTTCGCGCCCTAGCAAGGGAACAATCTGTGTGGGAATTTGCACAACAGCAAGGGCGTATCAGCCTGAGTGACTGGGTAGAACTAGGATTAATTTTACAATACCTGCAACGAGGTTTAGTTAACTGGTTTGACCAACAGGCTTACAATGTCCAAGCAGGATCAAAGTTATCGATTTCTACATTTTTAACCTTTGCAGTCATTTGGAGCCAGTTAGCAACTGGTTTTAATCATCAACCCATATACAGTCATGGCTGCTCTCTGGTTATGCTCCAGATCCTGCGCCACTTTGCCCAGCGTCCCTATTTTCCCCTGTATGGTGGCATTTTTGCCTCTTTTTCTGGTGGTTACTTACGGGATGCTTTGGATTATCTCGATGAACCACTGCGACGAGTAGAGGGAAATCAGCAAAAAGCTAGAATTATCACCCTTTTAGGCTATTCACAACGGGCTTTAGGACAATATGAGCGTTCTATTGCGTTTCACCAGCAAGCACTGGAGATCGCTAGAAACGCCGGCGACCTCCCCTGTGAACTGGCCAATCTCAACCACCTGAGTCGTACCTATGTACAACAGAAAAATTATGCTCAGGCCATTAACTACAGTCAACGAGCATTAATGCTGAGTCGCCAAGGAGGGGAAAGGACAGCACAAGCCAATGCGCTGGTAAATTTAGGTTACAGCCAAGTTATGGAGGCGCAACAGCTAGAACAAACAGAAACAGAGGTTTATGAAACAGCTATTAATTATTTAGAACAAGGGTTAAAGTTATCAGAACAATTAGGCGATATTCAAAGTAAAGCCCTATGTTTTAGTAGCTTAGGTATTGCCTATTTAGTTATCGGTCAATCATCCGCGGCAATTCCCTATTTAGAAAATGGGTTTAAGACAGCCCAAGTTGCTGGAGATTTATATCTCCAGGGTCGGAATTTAGCTTACTTATCTGAAGCTTATTATAACTTACAAAACTCAGAAAAAGCTATTTATACTGGTAGCTTAGGAATGTATCTGTTAGAGCAAATTGCTTCTAGTGAATGGAGACAACCAGCAGGGTTACTGGCAATTTTACGGGGTCAAATAGGAGACGAAGCTTTCCAACATCTACTACAGCAAAATCGCACCAAAATGATTGCGATTATTGGTGTAGATGGATATGATTACATCCCCCAATTGTTAGGAAGGTACGAGGAAACTATGTGATATTTACTCAATCAAGACTTCATCGCCTTTTTAACCAATTCTGGAATCTGAGAAAGACGTTCAGCAACAGTCACTTTTGCGGCTTCAAAAGCAGCTAATTTACTTTGTGCGGTGCCAAAATTAGGCTCACGTCCAATAACTGTAGCCAAGGTGCCACTTTGTCGCCAATTTTTTGGTCTTGGTGCGTGTCTACCTGCAATATAAGCAATGACTGGTTTATCAATGGCTTCAGCAATATACTTTGCTGCTGCTTCTTCACTATCGCCACCGGGTTGACCGACTAAAACGATCGCTTGTGTGGTTTCATCTTCATCGAGAATTTGCAGCCATTGCAGAAAGGATGAACCGACGATCGCATCACTACCAATACTCACACTAATGGATTGCCCTAAACCAGCTTTAGTTAGTTCCCAAGCAACCTCGTATGTGAGGGTACTGCTGCGGCTAACGATACCAACCGGTCCTGGTCTATATAATTCACTGGGTTGAGTACCCAAAAGAATTTTACCCGGTACGATAATTCCCGGACTGTTGGGACCTACTATCAAGGTTTCACCCGCTTCTGAATGACGGAGTAATTGCACCATATCCAAAGGTGGTACCCCACCTGAAATGATAATTATCTGACTGATATGAGAGGCGATCGCTTCTAAGGCTGCATCTAAAACTTGGTACGGATGTACGCAGATAATTGCTGTATCAATTGCGCCGAATTCTTCCACCACCTCTTCCACTAAATCGAAGATTGGCAGATTGTACAGTTGCTGTCCACCACATCCGGGATTGACACCAGCAACCAAATTTGTACCATAAGCTTGCATTTGAGCAATATGATTTGCTGAAATAAATTCAGAAAAGCCCTCAATTAATACCTTACTATCTGGTGTTAAGTTCATAAAACATTTTAGTAGCTTTAGCAATTATCTGTGTTCATCTGTGTACCCTACAGGAGCTTCTACATCTGTGGTGAAAAAATTCTGACCTCATGAGTAAGTAAACCAGAAAAAACCAAAGGCTTTACCCATCACGTTTGGTAAAACTCACAGATGTTGCCACTGCCTCATCTAAATTTTCCAGTACTATCAGAGCATCAGGTTTAGTATTTAATCGCCCTAACAATTTTTGAGCCGCAGCGAACTCAGATCCAGCAATGCGGACAACCAAACGCGGAAAATGATGTCCTCGGCGAGTTTTGGTGCTACAAGCTACACTTGCTGATTGAACTTCGCGGTTGTCCTGCTGCATAAAATTGCTAATGATTTGCGCTACTTCCTTGGTCTCAGTTACACCACCGATTAGGTTTAGTAGTATAACTTGAACACTCTTGTCAGCGGCTAAAAAATTTAAGCCTTTAGCAAGGCGATCGCAGAAAGTTGTCGGTGAAACATCTGTGAGCAAAGCATGGCGCAGGTTCAGACAACTACCAGGTTTACCACCTGCACTAGTGACTAAATCCAAGGTAGCCATCATGGAACCAGTACCATTAGCCAAAATGCCAATTTTACCATGCAGTTCTAAACCATCCCAATTACCTAACTGAGGGTTGATGGTACTTCTACCATGACGGTTAGCTGTTTTTACGGCTATTTCCTCCAAATCTGGATGGCGGCCGATGGCCCGTTCATTGATACTGACTTTACCATTGAGAGCCATAACTTCACCTGAAGCATTTACGGCTAAGGGACTAATTTCCACCAAATCCAAGTCTTTTTGGATAAATAACTGATACATTTTGTCAACTACAGAGCTGACAGACTGGATTAATTTTCCGCGTAAACCCATTTTTAACGCCAGTCGCCGCGCATAGAAAGCAGAAAATTCCTGTTCAACCACAACGTGATGCATTTTTTGCCCTGGGGATTCCCAGTCGATATCCGCTTCCGTGCCGCCTAAAAGCACTGGTCGGCACACAGCAGTATCTAAGACTACTGCTAGATAAAATTCTTTTTCCCCTATATACTGGGATTCTCCTAGTATAACTTCCGGTAACTCGCCCCAAATTGGCAAATTAAATATAGTCTGTGCCGCTGCGATCGCGTCAATTGTTGTTTCTACAAACCTCACCCCACCAGCTTTCGCCCTTTCTCCCGTGTATACTTGGGACTTCAGTACAATCGGGTAGGGAATTTTTAACCTTTTCAAATCTGTAGGATGGTCAATTCGTTGGGAAGGCAATACGGGAATGCCTATTTTCCCAAACCACTCTTTAACTTGGTACTCCAATAGCTCCATATACTTGCACCCTATATTTACACTTCCAAAAGCATTTTCTCGGTGCTGGTTTTAACTGTTCATAGCACTAGAATTACATAATTAAGCTGCTTTCGTGTTATTTAAAGTAATTTATTCATTATGTATTAATTCTATCGGATTATATCCAGAATGCCAATGTATTTTTTTAGATGGGAATATGAATACTGTACTATAAAAAGTTATTATTTACTCATTAATTTAGTAAGTAAGTAAAAAACTCTGGTGTTGCCGTTGCCAAAAAGACTGAAACAATGGAAGTAGAAGCTAGATTCATATATAAACTATGCCTGAACTTCCCAAAAGTCTGGAAGAAGCCATCGCTCAATCTCGCATGGCCACCCAAGCCGCCCTTACAGACGGGTACACTCGCTTACAAGTTGATTTTCTGTTCCCAGAACTAAAACTGATGCCCGTGGCGGCGGAATTTTTGCCGGTGTTTGCCAAATATGATTCCCGTCTGAAAGTTTTCTTTGCCGATGCTGGTGCTGCGGCCCTGGCTAACCGTGATTGGCAGGATACACCATTTACAATTTTGGATATCGGTACAGGTAGGGCGGCCTCCCTACAATCGAAAATTCACCCAGATGATCAAATTTTCTTATTTATTTCCCCCTCCTCTGTAGAAGTTCCCCAGGTGGAAAAGTTATGCGAAGAGATAGGCGATCGACCTTTTGTGATGTTAAATCCCCGCCTGGAAGATTCAGGGGTTGTGGGTATTGGTTATACAGCTAGGCAAACCCGCCAGCGTTTTATTAGTACCATTGAATCTTGTTACTACCTGCGTCCTGTGGATGATACCACTGCTGTATTTCGCTGCTATCCTGGACTATGGGAGGTCTGGGTAGAAACAAATGGCGAGTATGAAAAAGTGGCGGAATTACCCAAAAGACCAACAGGTGATGAGTTGGATATGATTGTCATCCAAGGACAACCACAAACACTTCAGGATGGTGTACCGCCGAAAAAGCCGAGTGTGTTGAAGAGTTTACAACGCTTCTTGAAGGCTTTGAGTAGTTAATCTGAAATCAGAAAAATCAACCACAGATGTAGATTGTCTGTATCTGTGGTTGAAATTCAATGTAGTAACTCTTCTACCTGGTGCTGATGCCACAATTTTTTGTAAAGACCATCTGTTTGCAATAGTTCTGAGTGATTGCCTATTTGGACAATTTTGCCCTTATCCATCACAAAAATCCGGTCAGCCGTCGCCGCCGCCGATAGCTGATGAGTGATGAAAATTATGGTTTTGCGACTGCCTTTACTGGTAAGATTACGTATAATTTTTGTAGCAGTTTGATTATCTACACTGGAAAGGGCATCATCTAAAATTAGGATTGGAGCCTCCACCAACATCGCCCTAGCTAAGGCGGTACGTTGTCGTTGACCTCCAGAAAGAGTTATACCCCGCTCCCCCACAATGGTTTCATATTCCTGGGGAAAATTCCTAATTTCGCCATCAATTTGGGCTATTTTAGCAACATCCTCTATGAGTTGTAATTCACCGACTGGGTCACCGTAGCGGATATTATTCTTAATTGTAGTGCTAAACAAAAAACTATCTTGAGGAACATAGGCGATGGACTGACGTAAATCCGCCAATGATATCTTAGTAATATCGACATCATCGAGGAACAATTGCCCCGGTGGAATATCTAACAAACGCGGTAAGGCATTAGCTAAAGTTGATTTACCAGAACCAATGGCCCCCACAATGGCCAGTGTTTCCCCAGGAAAAATAGTAAAGCTGATATTATCTAAAGCCGCAGTACTGGCACCAGGGTAGGTATAGCTGAGATTAATGGCCCTGATTTCTCCTTTAATCTCATTCTTGGGCAAATGTACAGTATCCGGTGCGTCTTGAATTTTCGGTGTTACAGACAGAATAGACTCCAGGCGGTCAATACTCACTTCACCACGTTGATAAGCTGTAATCGTAAAACCTAATAAAGCTGTGGGAAACACTAAACGTTCTACATAAATCAGCAGGGCCAAAAAATCTCCTACAGCCAGAGTTCCCGTAGAGATTTGTAAGCTTCCCAGCCAGATGATTACCAGAGAACTGAGATTAGCTAAACCACCAATTAAAGGAAACAGTATATTGCGGCTTTTAGCCAGTTGTAGGTTAGCCGCCAATAGCTGCTGGTTCTTTTGACCAAAAGCTCGACGCTCATTGTCTTCTTGGGCGTAGATTTTAATTAGAGCAATACCGCTAATGTCCTCTTGAATTAGTTCACTGATGTCGGATAGTTCTTCTTGTACTACAGCTTGCTCCTTACGGAGACGATTGCTAAATAGATGTACTAACCAGAACATGAAAGGATACACAGCCAAAGAAGCCAGTGTAAGATTGACACTAATTCTTAACATTACTGGTAGGGTGAGAGCATAGGCAAAGATAGTATTTGCTAAACTCAGTACAGCAAAACCCACCAACCTCCTCACGTTGTCTACATCACTGGTGGCCCGATTAATTAAATCTCCAGCAGTATTAGTGACAAAATAAGCGGGTTCCAGCTTGAGTAGGTGTTCAAAAATGCGTTGTTTCAGGTCAAATTCTACCTGTCGCCCCACCCCAAACAGCCAAATCCGCGAAGCCATACGGATGAGCCACATGGCGGAAGTGAGCAAGACAATTGGGACTACATAATATAATATTTGGTTGAAATTAAAGCTAGCCGAAAGTTGGTCAATGGCTGAACGAATCAACCAGGGAATATAAACACCCAGCCCATTGACAGATAATAAAGCAAGAATGCCTAATGTAGTTTCCCGCCAATGGGGACGTAAATAAGCACCGATTTTAGCCAGTCGTCGAGATTCTGCCATTAAAGCGATATTGCAACTTAATTATCCTGGGGATCAACTGCTGATAAATCTCTGATGTTATGGGAATTTCAGCAATCCGCCCTATCCTACTTTAGCGAATAGAGAAGCCAATCAAGCAGCAAGTCAATATTTTTCAGATTAAACCACAGATGCTGACGGATAAATATGATCAAATATCTGTGGTTCATTATTCGGTGATTCCTATTTTTGCACTTTCAGCTTTAGCGAGGTGCTTGGTCACCACGCAAGAAAAAGTAAATCTGGTTGAGATAACTTTCCCATACTTGGGTTGTCAGTTGCAGGGTTTCCGCACTGGGTACAAAGTCCTCAATTCGCAAGCCGCGAGTGCTGTCTGGACGAGTTTGGGCTAGGTAAGGTGAAACATTCACACCCAAAGAATTAAAGGCTATATTTGTATGACTTTGTTCTTGATTGAACAAGATATTATTCCCCACCACATCAGAAATTATCGGGGGTGCAGTTGCTGGTCGCAATGCCACCAGAGCCTCTACAGAATTAGTATTGGGTCTCATGGATGAAACTACTCTAGAATCCTGAATAAATTCCTGTGTTGCTAAGTTGGTATATCCTAATGTTGCTATGGGTACCCTGACCAAAAAGTAGGCGATCGCTGGTGTACTTGCCAACAGTAAAATTGTCAGCGACCAACCGAGCAAATAACCGCCTGGTTTTTCTATCCCGCCCCCCTTAATCTTCTGGGCGGCAAACATCATTAGTAAAATAGAAGCGCCCAAAGGCTTGAGGGGAAATGATACTACCTTCCACAAAGATGCCACAGCTGGTTCGTTAGGGTTAATAAACGACAAGGCTATGACAATCAAAACAACGACTAAAACTAATCTCCCGATAAAGGTTCCCGAAGGATAAAACCTCTGAAACAAGGAGTATACAACAGTGCCAATCAGCAGCCATAGCAGTACTCGGCTTAGTAATAGAAACATAGATTAACTCTCAAATTTTTTGGGGCTGTAAGCCAGTTTCAAATAGGAGTTTCCCCCATGAGTAACTGACATACACGTAATGATCAGTCTAGAGATTCACCGACAGAAGATGTATTTTATCGTCAAATTGTAATCGTACTATTACTTGAGAGCAAATACACCCAGCCTAAGACCTCGTAGTGATTTTAGTCCAATTTTTTCATACTGCCTCTATTATTTGTCATTTTTCGGATGGGTAATGTGGCATCAGTAAACTAAATTAATTGAATGGTTGTCAATTCCCAAGGAAAAACTATGTCTTCTGCAAGGCCGAGCATCTTAGTAACGGGGGGAGCTGGATATATTGGTTCTCATACTGTATTGGCTCTTAAGCAAGCGGGTTATGAAGTTGTCATACTTGATAATCTGGTTTATGGGCATCAAGATTTGGTGGAAAAGGTGTTGCAGGTAGAACTCGTAGTGGGGGATACAGGCGATCGCCCTTTGTTGGATGCCTTATTTAAAACCCGCAATATTACTGCTGTTATGCACTTCTCCGCCTATGCCTACGTAGGTGAGTCTGTGACTGACCCGGCTAAATATTACCGTAACAATGTTATGGGTACTTTGACGCTGTTAGAGGCGATGCTGGCTGCATCTGTTAAAAAATTTGTCTTCTCTTCCACCTGTGCGACCTATGGAGTCCCGGAAATCGTACCTATACCGGAAAACCACCCCCAAAACCCCATTAACCCCTATGGGGCTAGTAAGCTGATGGTAGAGCGGATTCTTTCTGACTTTGATGTGGCTTATGGTTTGAAGTCAGTACGGTTTCGCTACTTTAATGCAGCTGGTGCTCATCCGAGTGGCTTACTAGGGGAGGATCATCAACCAGAAACCCACTTAATCCCCTTGGTGCTGCTCACAGCTTTGGGTAAAAGAAATTCTATTTCTATTTTTGGCACGGATTACCCCACCCCTGATGGTACTTGTATTCGTGATTATATTCACGTCAGTGATTTGGCAGATGCCCATGTTTTGGGTTTGCAATATCTCTTAGAGGGTGGGGAGAGCGAAGTTTTTAACTTGGGTAATGGTAATGGCTTCTCCGTCAGAGAAGTGATTGCAGCCGCAGCAGAAGTTACTGGTATGAGTATACCAGTGGCAGAATGCGATCGCCGCCCCGGTGATCCCCCTTCTCTGATTGGTAGTGGTGAGAAAGCCAGAAAAATGCTCAATTGGCAACCTCAATACCCTGGGATTAAAGATATTGTCACTCATGCTTGGCAGTGGCATCAACAGCGACATATGTATATGTAATTACAGGGTTTTCGGAATATTCTAGGAGGTATTGCAATACCTCCTCTTGAGGTTACCTTACCCGAAGTATCATAAATCCAATAGCCAAAGTCATAACAATTACCAGGCCTAGCACGGTAATACTTAACCGTGACCTGACATTCACATCTTGAGTGGGTGTATTATTGGTTTGTTTGACTGCATTTATAGCTGTTCCCCTAGCTACAGTCACGTCAAACTCAAATTTAAATGGTTTAAAACTGCCCTCAGTGGTAGGTTTACCGATTAGCTGTAGCTGATACCGTCCTGGCTTAGGGAACATAATTTCAGCACCGGGAATACCTTGATAACGTTCAGCCGTCACCGGTTCTAAATCGGGTGCTATGAGGGCTGGTTCTCCGGGTACATAAGGTTGAGCATAAATCAATAATTCACAATCACACTCTGTCAAAGGAAGCACCTGACCACCTTTACGAGTCAAAGCAAACCAAGCTTGGGTAAGTTCCCCAGCACGAGGCTGGTCATTTGGTTCCATGTGGAGAGTAGCACCCACATCTTCAGCTATTTGCACTTGATGAGCAAACAGAGGATGACCTGTAATTATTGATATAACTAAGCAAGTCAAAAATAACAAGTAATAGATAATTCTTGGTTTGTTACCATACCAGTAACTAGGATTTGCTTGGGGGTACATAAAACTTTTGTATATTTAACTTTGACCAAAACCAACTTGAGCGCACCAATAACACGCCCACGGTAACAGTTCCTAGTAATACTACCGCTAATTGATTGCCCCATGTTAACTGCAAGGAACCTAAATAATGGGAACCAATCAATACAGCATGAATAGAACTTAAAAGTAAAGCTGGTAAACTCAATAGATGAATCTGTCGCCAAAGTTTACCCAAATATTTTTGCAGTGATTCAAAACTTGTCAAGGCGGCGGGGGTAATTAACACTAAAGCTGCAGCACCCGCAGCCATACCCCAGCGAAAATCCGGCGGTAAGAACCAGAACGCTGCCAATTGCCACTGCAATGAATGTGCCATCATGTGGGTGGTATGCACCACAGCCAGGACAAAAGCACCCACACCCAAACCGCGACGGTAACGCAAGGGTGAAGCCCACAGGCGGCTTATAGGACGGGCAATTAGTGCCAAGATTAAGCAGAGTAAGGCGGCGTGTCCAGTATAATCTACCATGGTGTCGCCAGTCCGTAACAAAGTTAGTACGCCAATGGTGAGTGTTACCCAGCCGCCTAAGCGAAATAATTGACTGCGCTGGTCTTTATTTACCAAGGAGGTGGAAACACCCACACCTAGCATAGTGGGTAGGGTTCCCAGGCCAAAAGCTAGCATGGTGGCAGCACCCATCCATAAATTGCCTGTTTCCGCAGCTTTAATCTGAGCAGCATATAAGAAACCACAGGGCATTAAACCCCAGGTCATGCCTAAAAGTATGGGTGTCCACCATCTGTTTTGATGGGAAAGTTGCAGCATCCCTAGACTCAGACGCTCATGTAAACTTCCTTTGAGTAACGGATGTAATACGGGGATGCGCGGTAGTAAATCCGGTGTTACTTGTCCTAAACCAAACCAAATCAGCATTAATCCGGTAATAATTGCCATCCAACGCCGGAAATCACTACCTACACCGGCAAACTGACCACCTTGGAGTAAGACAGAACCCAGAGACCCTATACCAGCACCAACTAGGGCATAGCTGAACATTCGCCCTAAGTTTAACAGGAAATGAAATTTTAATTGTTGTCGCCAGGTATTGGGTATTTTTTTTTCTGGTGTCAGTTGGGGGGAAACTGTTGCTCCTGTTCTTGGCTGCTGAGAGAGGGAAAAGGCCACGGTTAAAGGGCCACACATCCCAAAGCAATGCCCAAAACTGCCCAGTAACCCCAGGATGGTGATCAGTGACAAATCTAGCATTATGATAAATTCCGCAGGCACTCTTCTAGTGCGGAAACTTACCGTAAGTTCTGGGATTTGTCAAAAGACGAGCTGTCAAACTTGGCTGACGGGGTGAGAGAATATATTAGGTTGGTTGGTGCTATGGGGTATCTTTGGAGGGGGCGTAAGATCCCCGACTTCTTACATAATTGGAATAATCTCATATAATTTGTCCAGAAGTCGGGGATCTGTGTGACTCGAAGATCATGTATTTGATTATGTTGACGATTAGGCAGATCCTTCCCTGGAATATCAACAAGCTCACGGAACTAGAAAAGCTAGGCTGAGATTTTCGTAAAGAATCCCGTATTTGTGGCTGTCTTGATTAACCCAGCCATCCAAGTAACTCCTCTTATGACCCGTCTAATTTGTGCTAGTACCGGTAAATCAATTAATCTCCTGAGTGAACTGGCTAATAGTGGTGAAGCCAAAGTTTGGCGAACTGATTACAGTGGTTATTTAGCTAAAATTTATCACCATTCCACACCGGAACGAATGCAAAAGTTAGCGGTGATGCTCGACTATCCACCCCCTGATCCAAATCGCCACATTAATCATATTTCTTTCGCTTGGCCTCGGTCAGTCCTCAAAAATGCTCAGGGTGATTTGGTGGGGTTCTTAATGGGGGAAATTCGGGGGGGAAAAGAAATTTATGATGTGTACAACCCCACACGTCGCAACAAAATATGTAAACTACCCGCTGATTGGCGGTTTCTCCATTACACAGCCCGGAATATTGCCTCAATTATAGGGGCATTACACGAAAAAGGGTATGTATTAGGTGATATTAAGCCGCAAAATATTTTAGTCAATGATCAGGCTTTACCTTCAATTATTGATACAGATTCTTTTCAGGTGCGTCATCCTGAAACTGGTAAAGTTTACCGTTGTTTGGTGGGAACCCCTGAGTACACACCACCGGAGTTAATTGGTCAGGACTTTGCAACCATTGAGCAAACGGAAATCCATGACCGATTTCGCTTGGGGATGATTGATTATATATCAGTTATTATTCAGTGGTCAAAGTCTGTATGCAGGGAGGTGGAAAGGTGCAGGGGAACCGCCAGAACCCGGTGAATATATCCGTCGGGGTATATGGCTATATTCTCACCATCAGTTACTAGAACCCGTAGATAGAACCATACCCCTAGAAATTCTCCATCCACAGGTAAAAAGTTGTTTTCTCAGATGCTTTAATGATGGGTATAAAAATCCTGATTTACGCCCCAGTGCCGAGGAATGGTTCCAGGCCTTAAGAGTTGCTAGTCAAAGTTTAATACTCTGTAAGCAGATTGACAGTCATTACTATAGCCAAAGTTATGGTAGCTGCTATTGGTGCGATCGCGTTAGTAAAATTGGCGTTGAGATTTTTCCGGGGAGGGTGAGAGTCCAGCCCCCTCCTCCTAATTATGCACCCCAGCGCCAACCTGTAACCAGTGGAACGACTCAAACATCCCCATCAGTAAAAGTTACAACTTCACCCAGTGGTAACTTTTCACCCAGAACCCTCACCGGTCATTCTAGCTATGTTTATTCTGTAAGATTCAGCCCCGATGGTCAAACCCTAGCTAGTGGGAGTTATGACAAGACTATCAAACTGTGGGATGTGAGGACAGGTAGAGAGCTACACACCCTCACTGGTCATTCTAACTGGGTTAGGTCTGTAGCATTCAGCCCAGATGGTCAAACCCTGGCTAGTGGGAGTGGGGACAACACTATCAAACTCTGGGATGTGCAGACAGGTAAGGTTCGCCGCACCTTCACTGGTCATTCTGACTGGGTTCGGTCTGTAGGATTCAGCCAGGATGGTCAAACCCTGGCTAGTGGGAGTGATGACAAGACTATCAAACTGTGGGATGTGAACACAGGTAAGGTTCGCCACACCTTCACCGGTCATTCTAGCCTGGTTAGGTCTGTAGGATTCAGCCCAGATGGTCAAACCCTGGCTAGTGGGAGTGATGACAACACTATCAAACTCTGGGATGTGACCACAGGTAAGGTTCGCCACACCTTCACCGGTCATTCTAACTCGGTTAATTCTGTAGGATTCAGCCAGGATGGTCAAACCCTGGCTAGTGGGAGTGATGACAACACAATCAAACTGTGGGATGTGACCACAGGTAAGGTTCGCCACACCCTCACCGGTCATTCTGACTGGGTTTGGTCTGTAGGATTCAGCCCGGATGGTCAAACCCTCGCTAGTGGGAGTAATGACAAGACTATCAAACTGTGGGATGTGACCACAGGTAAGGTTCGCCACACCCTCACCGGTCATTCTAGCTCGGTTTGGTCTGTAGCATTCAGCCCGGATGGTCAAACCCTGGCTAGTGGGAGTAAGGACAAGACTATCAAACTGTGGCTTGGGGCATTTTCTACTACTTCGGTGAAGACAACTGCACCCCAGAGCCAACCTGTAACCACTCCCGCACCTAATCCCCATAGGGTAAAAATATTATTAGCTACTAGCGCCATAGTGGGATTAATAGCAACTCAGATTTATGCTTATACGCGTTATGGTTTATTTCTCACTAATCCCAACAGCATTATCAAACTGTGGCGATCGCCCAATGACCTAGAAGAAACCTTGACCTTTGAAGCTTATATCAATCGCGGTCTTGTTTACCGTAACCAGCAGAAATGGGATTTAGCTCTGGCTGATTATAACCAAGCTATTGCAATTAATCCTAATTATGCTGAGGCTTACTACAATCGCGGTCTTGTTTACCATAACCAGCAGAAATGGGATTTAGCGCTGGATGATTATAACCAAGCTATTAGACTTAATCCTAATTATGCTGAGGCTTATATTGGTCGCGGTAATGTTTACTTTGACCAGAAAAAATGGGATTTAGCTCTGGCTGATTACACCAAAGCTATTGCAATTAATCCTAATTATGCTAATGCTCACTACAATCGCGGTCTTGTTTACCATAACCAGCAGAAATGGGATTTAGCGCTGGCTGATTATAACAAAGCCATTGCGATTGATCCTAATTATGCTAATGCTTACTACAATCGCGCTATTCGTGCTCTTGTCTTTCACCGTCAACCGTCAACCGTCAACCGTCAACCGTCAACGGTATGGCTAACGCCACGCTATCGCTATCGACTCCGCTCACCGACCACCGTCAACAAATCTAAACCTACCCCCGAATGACTGTAATATTTCTCCCCTTGGGACTTAGAGCTATTTCGGTGGTAGTGCGATCGCTGATGGGGGGTAAATCGGGGCGACGGTCAAATATGATTAACCATCCCGTATCTAGATTGAGTCCTGATAAATACTTATCTAATTGTACCAATCCTTGCTGTAAGGGGTCGGGTTTACCCTGTTTCCATACTTTTAATTCCATCCCTAAGACTACATCCCCATAACGCAGACATATATCCATCCTCCCGGAGCCAATGGCGTATTCCCGCTCTAAGCTACCACCACCATTAACCACGCGGTGTAAAAATGCCATTAATACTAAATGTGGCGCAATTTCTGGGTAAGGGGTACTTTTAAATAATGGTTCTCCGTGTTGTCGCCAAAAGTCTAAAAAGGTTTCTAATAGGATTTGGGGGTTTAACTCCCCTGTGGGTGTTAACCAACTAGGTTGAATCATGGGTAAACTATCTTGAGTACCCTGGGATAACACCTTGGGGATGACCTCTTGATAGATGGGGTTAGCTACCTTTAACCCACCTTCTTTACTGCGAATCACTAAACCTAAATCTAACAGATAACGGCGATCGTCTTCTGGGGTGTTGGGTAATTCTTCCCCAGATAAAATAGGTTCTATAATGGCTTTTACCCTATCTTCCCGCAGTCGCTCTGCTAAACTGTCTAAGTGGGTGTCTTGCCTTTGAATTAGTATATCTTTGGCTTGATTGATTAAGTCTACTGTGATGGGGATATTTACGTCTTCTGCTAAATACTCTGTAACTTCCTGAGCTAAAGCATTGACTAACCAAGGTTGACCCTGGGTTAAATCGTAGGCGTGGTTAATGGCTTCGGGGGTAAATATTTGTTCTGTGGCTTGGGTGTGTTGCTCATACAGACTTTTCACATCTTCTAAAGTGAAATTATTTAAAGTCAGAGACCGCACCTTGATATTAAAGGGGCTAGAGGTATTTAATCTATCAGTACCACCGGAGGCTACCTTATAATCACGTACATCCCGCATCCCAATTAAGGCTACACATTGGGGGAAACCTTGGGGACGACGGGGGAAACCGTCCCTTAACTGTCTTAAGACAGTAATTAAAGTTTGATTTTGCAGGGAGTCAATTTCATCAATAAACACCACCAGTGGGCGCACAGAAGCCTCCGCCCAGGCAGTTAAAGCAGTATTTATCCGTTGTCCTGGTAGTGCATTTGGCCACACCGGTGGTTCTAGCTCCTTGGGTAGCCAAAATCTTGCCGCCTCTCGCCAAGCACCTAAAATTGCCTGTTCTGCTATTTCTGGCTGATTGGGAAAGGGTGAGCCTACTTCTGCGGATACCATGACAGCAGTATATTTACCACTGGCTGTTAATTCCTGTGCTAGGGTGAGCATGGCAGTGGTTTTACCGGTTTGTCTGGGTGCATGGATGACAAAGTAATTGCGCTGTTCAATCAGGCGTTTTAACTCTGGTAACCGTTCAGTGGTGGGTAGGGTATAGTGGATA
>NZ_JANQDF010000104.1:0-10491 GCF_029891675.1 Anabaenopsis tanganyikae CS-531 | reverse complement strand
ATAAGTGAGTTAAGAAAATCGCCCACTTGATATATAATCCTACGATATCAAGTATTGAATTAAGACTATTGCCAACGCGAAAACCAAGCAATGATAGCGGTAGTCTTTCTTGGAAATCTTAACTTGAGAAATATCGCGTCTGGCTAAGGCGTGCAAGTCTACTAAGGGATAACCGCTCCCATGCTCCCGTTGAAGTAGAAAGTAAAGTCTAGCTTTGTCTAGGTTTTATATAGCAGTAATAGAGACGCGATTCGTCGCGTTTCTACAAAATAGTAGGGACTAGCGAATGTAACACTTACTTTAATCTAGTAAGCTATAAATATAAAAAATAGAGCGGGATGGCATTCCGTTCTTAGAGCCGAGAGCCTCCTGTGCAACAGCGGGATTCTCTGGGCGGCCTGCACAAAAGTGTAGGAGTATGTCACATTCAGATTAGTTTACAGTAACTCAGGTTGAATTCAGAATAATGGATTTTGGTATCGGGTTTCTCTCAAACAACGTGATGCTGCCAATCATAGATTTTTTCTATGGGATTGTGCCTAGCTATGGATTGGCGATCGTTGCCTTGACATTGATAATCCGCTTCGCGCTCTATCCCCTGAGTGCTGGTTCAATTCGTAATATGCGGAAAATGCGAATTGTGCAACCTCTGATGCAGAAGCGGATGGCAGAAATTAAAGAGCGCTATAAGGACGATCAGCAAAAGCAGCAAGAGGAAATGGTCAATGTCCAAAAAGAATTTGGTAACCCATTAGCAGGATGTCTGCCCCTATTGCTGCAAATGCCAGTATTATTAGCGCTGTTTGCCACATTGCGGGGTTCACCTTTTGCTGGTGCAAACTACAGCGTTAACCTGCAAATTTTTCCGGCTGAACAAATTGAACGAATTCAACCCCAGGCCTTTGCTACCGCTCCCCAAAACATCTACATTGCTGATGGAGAGCACGTTCGTGTCACTGCTATTCTACCCGGAGGTAACAAATTAGCCGTAGGAGAAAAAACTAAGATCCAATATCAAACTCTTGATGGTAAACCATTTCAGGCGCTTTTAGCAGAACACCCAGAAAATAACCTCATTCCTCAATGGAAAGTCATGAAAGGGGAAGAGAGGGTCAAAATAGATGCCCAGGGCAATATAGAAGCCTTGGAACCGGGAGACGTGACCATTCAAGGCTCAATTCCTGGACTAGCAGCAGAAAAAGGATTTTTGTTTATAGAAGCTTTGGGTAGAGTTGGTGCTATAGATCCTGATGGTAAAGTCCACTGGGATATTGTCTCGATGATCATATTTTTTGGCATCAGCCTTTATGTCAGCCAAATGATTTCCGGGCAGAATTCTGGTGGTGGTAACCCGCAACAAGATACAGTTAACAAAATCACACCAGTTATATTTTCTGGAATGTTTTTGTTCTTCCCCCTACCAGCTGGGGTATTAATGTATATGGTGATTGGTAATATTTTCCAAACTGCCCAAACTTATATTCTCTCCCGTGAACCTCTACCGGAGGGACTACAACAAATTGTAGCCACCCAAGAGAAAGAAGCCGCAGCAGAACAGAGAAGTTTACCATTTGAGCCCAAAAGTTCTAAGAAAAAGACTACAGGTTGATGATGCTTGACAGTGGGATGCACAGAGGGCAGCAGTGGTTAAAAACCCTGCTGCGACTAACAGGAATACCTGCGGAGATTCAAGGGAATTTAGAAACTGACCCCTCTCAATTTGACAATTCCCCAGAAACAGATAGCTACTGGTTGACTATTGATGAAACTAACCTGACCCAGAAACAAATCCAAGTTTTAATTGGCGCTAACGGTTCAGTGCTAGATGCGATTCAGTATTTAGCCAACTCGGTGCTAAACCTCAACCAGCCCCCAGGGTTACAAGCCTCTTATACCATTGATCTGAATGGGTACCGCCTCAAAAGACAAGGGGAAATTCGCGCTTTGGCAGAAGCAGCAGCGGAGGAGGTACGCGCTTCTGGTAGGGAAGTAGAAATAAAGTCTCTCAGTGCTGCTGAAAGGCGGCAAATCCATTCTTTCTTCCAAGAATTTGCAGATTTGCAAACTTTTAGCCGTGGACGAGAGCCGCACCGTCATTTGGTGGTCTGTCCAGCGCCGACAGTTGAATAGTACGGTTTAAACCGGATTATATCATAAAAAGCTTGTAAATACAAAATTTCTCTTCTGTTCAAAAGCTAAAACAGAGTTATGAGAAATTTGGGTTAAAAACCCCGTCCTTCTAGGACGGCTTTATGGTTTTTGTCACAGCAAAATATAACTGTTCGTGATTATATCGAAATCCTATGGACGCGATTTTTATTCCCCAACTTACCAAAGCCCCGGAGCGGAGAGAGGAAATCGAAGTTAAAGAGTTTCTCCCTGGTCTGGAAAGCTTAACACCTGTTCGTGGTCGCTTGCGGATAGAGCATCATGGCAATTATTTACAAGTATCTGGGAAAGCGGAAACAATTGTTACTTGTACTTGTAACCGCTGTTTGCAGCAATATAACCATCGTTTAATAGTGAATACCAAAGAAGTTATTTGGTTAGATGAAGCTGCTAATCAAATACAGGATATACCTTTAGAGAGGGAAGTAGTGATGGAAGATTTGCTGGAAACCCTCTCACCTGATGGTTATTTTTATCCGAGTGAGTGGTTATATGAGCAGATGTGCTTGGAATTGCCTCAGCGCCAGCTTTGTAACCTCAATTGTCCGGGTATTTTGACTGCTAAGGTTGATAGTTCAGACAAGCCCGTTGATAGTCGTTGGGCTTCTTTGGAAGCGTTAAAAAAGCAACTTCCGGGGTGAGTAAATGTTTTAAGTTGTAGTGCTTGTGATCAGCCTGAAAAACGATTTATTAGTTTAACCATTGATCAATACACCCGGTTTCTGAGAGCCGGGTTTTTTAAATAAATATTTTTAAGTTTTGAAAAATTATGAACTTTCGTGAAGAATTTAAATTGTTGCTACGCGCCCGCTACCCTTTGATTTATATCCCCACTTATGAAGAGGAACGGGTAGAAGCCGCAATCCGGGAAGAAGCTACAAACCAAGGAAACCGTCCTGTATACACCTGGGATTTTGTGGATGGCTACCAGGGAAACCCCAATGATACAGGGTTTGGCAAGCGTAACCCGTTGCAAGCTTTGGAATTTGTGGAAAAGTTGCCAGCTTCTGCCCCTGCTGTCTTGATTTTACGTGATTATCATCGATTTTTAGATGATGTGGCGATCGCCCGCAAACTTCGCAACTTAGCTAAACTCCTGAAGTCCCAACCGAAAAATCTGGTATTGCTGTCGCCGCGGGTTGCTATTCCTGACGATTTAACCGAAGTTCTCACGGTGGTGGAGTTTCCTTTACCCGCAGCGCCGGAAATTAAAGCTGAGGTGGAAAGGTTAGTACAAAGCACTGGTAATAATTCCCTATCGGTGAAAGTTATCGATGACTTGGTGCGTTCCTGTCAAGGTCTGTCCATGGAACGGATACGGCGGGTTTTGGCGCGAGCCATCGCATCCCATGGAGAATTACAACCAGAGGATGTAGACTTAGTTTTAGAGGAAAAGCGCCAAACTATCCGCCAAACCCAAATCCTGGACTTTTACCCAGCCACTGAGCAAATTTCTGATATAGGGGGACTAGATAACCTCAAAGATTGGTTACTGCGTCGGGGAGGCTCGTTTACTGATAAGGCGCGACAGTACGGATTACCCCACCCCCGTGGTTTAATGTTGTTAGGTATTCAAGGAACAGGTAAATCTTTAACAGCAAAAGCGATCGCTCATCACTGGCATTTACCCCTACTACGTTTAGATGTAGGACGCTTATTTGGTGGTTTAGTGGGTGAGTCAGAATCCCGTACACGCCAAATGATTCAGGTAGCAGAAGCCCTCGCCCCCTGTGTATTGTGGATTGATGAGATTGATAAGGCTTTTTCCGGACTGGGTAGTAAAGGTGATGCAGGTACTACTAGCCGTGTGTTTGGTACTTTTATTACCTGGTTAGCTGAAAAAACTTCGCCTGTATTTGTTGTTTCCACTGCTAATGATATCCAAGCCCTACCCCCGGAAATGTTGCGTAAAGGGCGATTTGATGAAATTTTCTTTGTGGGTTTACCTACTCAAGATGAAAGAAAAGCAATTTTTAACGTTCATTTATCCCGACTGCGCCCCCATAAAATCAAAGGTTATGATGTGGAGAGATTAGCTTATGAAACGCCGGATTTTTCAGGAGCCGAAATTGAGCAAACTTTGATTGAAGCCATGCACATTGGATTTAGTCAAAACCGCGATTTTACTACTGATGATATTCTGGAAGCTGCGAGCCAGATTATACCCCTGGCGCGAACGGCTGTGGAGCAAATTCAACAATTACAAGAATGGGCTGCATCTGGGAGGGCGCGTTTAGCCTCGAAACACAATATTTTGGGTGATACTTTCGGTAAGTTACGTAATTAATCATTCGGATGTTAAGTAGGTCAACGTACTTAATTAAAGATAAAACGTCATTGCGTTAGCGAAGCTTGGCGTTAGCCATACGGAACGAAGTGGAGTGAAGCAATCCGTAACAGTAAGGATACAAGCAAAGTCAGAGGCGATCGCATCTTTGTGCATCCTGTGTATCAAAGCCTTGATGAATAATTAGCAATAGTAAGGCGGCACTCACTTTTTTTTATCATCAAGTTACCGTAATTTTACACTGGCTGCTCCAGTACATTTTTTATCGGAGTGGTCAATATTTAATTATGAATTACTATTGACTATTGACCATTGACGATGAGGTTTTAACTGTGCTGTCTAGTTTACTAAAATTTATCTTAGGAGTTTTCTTAGCGATCGCTATTTTAATCGGTAGCGGTGTTACGGTTGCATTTTATTTCATTAATCGAAATTTAATCTCCCCGCCTAAACCTATTTTTGCAAATGACCGTACGTCTTTACCACAAGAAGCTCCTCAAACAACTGAGGTAAATATTATATCCACCCCTGAACCAACTCCCCCGGAAACTCCCCCGGAAACTCCCACGGAAACATTACCACCGGGGGCTTACCGAGGCCGTGTGACCTGGACTGAAGGCTTAAGTGTGCGAGCTGAACCAACGTTGGATGCTCCCCGTGTGGCTGGGGTGGGGGTGAATGAAGAACTGATTATCTTGGAAGAAAGCCAGGATAAAAGATGGCAAAAAATTCGCACTCAAAGCCAACAGGAAGGTTGGGTAAGAATAGGTAATACGGAACGAATTGATTAATTGATCATGAAAATGCTGAAAACCCCTGCAGAAACAGCAACGTAGTTAGGTTTCTCGTACTTTAGGCACAGGGGTGTGGGCAGAACTTTTTCAGAGTTAAATTGATAAGCTTACCTGGGAACCTTGCTGAGTTTTATTCACCTCAATGCGGGCTTGAAAAGCTTCTTTAAGATGGGGCATATGGGTAACTGTGAGGATACAGGCAAAATCAGAGGCGATAGTATTAATGGAGGCAATTAGGCGATCGCATCCTTCGGCATCCTGTGTACCAAAGCCTTCATCTATAATTAATAATTGCAACGCTGCACCAGCCCTCTGTGCCAGTAATTTTGCTAGGGCTAAACGGATAGCAAAGTTAATTCTAAACGCTTCGCCACCGGAGTAAGTCTCATAGGCTCGTGTTCCCCTGGAATCGGCTATTAAAATATCTAAGGTATCAATCAGCTTGGCGCTTTTCTTCTTGGCGTTACTACTCCGCCCAGCTTTTTGAGTAATAAATTGTACGTGCAATTGATTAGCACTCAACCGCGATAACAGTTGATTGGTCTCAGCTTCCAGTTGAGGTAAGACGTTCTCAATCATCATTGCTTGGATACCATTTTTACCAAATGCTTGCGCCAATTCCTGATAAACTCGTTGTTGCTGCTTACAAGTTTGTAGTTCCTGCTGTTGTTCCTCATACTGGGTTTGCAGGTTTGCCAATTGTAACATCACCTGTTCTAAACGCCCCAGATGTGATATATAATCATCAAGTTCTTGTCGGCGTGTGTGAATTTTCTGCTCTAAAGCGTTGATTTGCTCCGTGGGATTGGCTGATTGCTCTAACTGTTCGGTAATATTTGCAATTTGGGTCAGGAGTTTTTCCCGTTCTTGCAATCTTTCCCTCCTAGAAGCGTCTAAATCCTGCCATCGTTGCTGGAGTTGGGGATGCTGCTGCTGGGCTGATAAAAGTTGCTGATAACGCAATTGCCAAGATTGAGCTTGGCGTAAAGCTTGGCGCAGGCTGTTATGTTGCTCTGAACTGTAACCGATTTCGGCAATCTGACGCTCAAGTTGAGAAATTTGTTTCGCACAGTCAGAATCAGTTTTATCCTGCTGGATTTTAGTGTGTAATTGGGCAATATTCCCTTGTAATTCTGGTTTGCGGGCGGCTATTTGCGCTTGTCGCTTGGCTGCGTCTTTAATTTGCCCTTGTTTAATTTCTGCCCACCGCCACCGCTCTACTTCACTGCGAGCCAGAGCGTGGTCTTGCTCATTATAATTCAGTTGTTGTAAATATTCATCTAATTGTCGCAGTTCCGCCTGTTGATCTGGGGCGTAATCACCCACTTCCAGCGATCGCTCTAAATGCCGCTTTTCAGTAGCTAATTGTTGTAATTCTTGCTCAGTGTCCTTAATAGATTGCAGTTGTGCAGCTAACTGACCTCTTTGTTCTCGTAGATTATCATAAGGGGACAATTTATGATGTATTTCCCGATATTCCTGTCTGAGTAGTTGAATTTCTCGATCTGATACTGCCTTTTGTTCCCGGAATACCCACAACTGGTCTTCAGTATCCTTGTAGTCATCTTTAGTTTTATCTACGACACGATTCCAGTGATGTTCATCTAAAGGACGCTCACACAAGGGACAAATTGCATCAGGGGTGCGGAGCATTTGCAATTTTTGCTCCAACTCCCCCAATAATCTTTCATATTCCCGTTCTTGAGCTTGTAGACGTTCCATAAAGTGCCGTCTTTCCTGTCCTTTTTCCTGTACTCGTTGCAGGTAAACTTTATCTTTCTCCATTTGGGAAATCTGGCTTTCTAACTCTCTGGCCGCTTGTTGTAGTTGCTGTTGACGTTGTGAGGAGCTTTTTAGTTGGTTTTCTCTAGCTTGTAACTGTTCTAGACGTGCTACAACCCCCGCATGAACTTTATCCAGTTGAGTTTGCAGGTTTTGCCGTTGTTGTAACAAAGGAGAAACTTGCATTTGCAGTTGATCTAATTGAGTTAAACGCCGACGGGCGGATATCAGTTGTGCTAAAGCAGCTTCTACTTCAGCAGATTTATGAAGAGTTTCCTGAATTTCTCGCTCTTGGGGTTCTAAGGCTAATAATTGTCCTTCAACTTGTTGTAGTTCCCTTTCTAGTTCGTGAATTTGGCTAGTTAGTTGCTGTTGCTTTTGTTGCAGCAGTGCCGTTGCACGGGTGTATTCTTGAAACTTAGTTGCTAAGGCTTCTTCTTGCAACTCCAGATTTTGATAGTGCCTAAAGCCGTTATGTATTTCAGGTTCCTGATTTAATATTGCTTCTAAATCTGATAGCTGAGTTTGAATTGCTGATTGTTCCTGTTGCAGGCGATCGCTATCTTGAGTTAAATTTTGCTGTTGTTGCCTATAAAAATTAAGTTGTTGCTCCCAATTTTGGCGCTGATGCTCGACAAGTTGCAAACTTTGTAATTGAATCTTCTCAAAGGCCTGAACCTGTTGCAGTTGGTTGAGTTGCGTTTCCAATTCTGCTTTTTGGGCTGCGGTTACTTCCCGTTGTTGCAGCTGAATTTGACTCGACTCCAGAGTACGCTCTAACTCCTCAGCCCTAGCCTTAAACTGGCGAGATGCATCTTTTGCTCTTTCTTCGAGTTGATCATATTGATTGAGTTTTAATAACTCTGCTAAAATTTCCTTGCGTTCACTGGGACGCTTGATCATAAATTCGTCAGCACGACCTTGACGCAGGTAGGCAGAATTAATAAAAGTATCATAATCAAGCTTGATGTGTTGTAAAATCAAGTCCTGGGTGGCTCTGACACCTTTACCAGTTAGGGCGCGAAACCCAGAAGTTGTTTCAATTTGAAATTCTAGGACACCACTAGCACCCCTAACTCTTGTGCGAATCACCCGATATTTTTGCTGGTTACATTGAAAAATATAATCCACCCGAACTTCTTTCGCCCCTGAATGAATCACATCATCTTCAACACCAGCGCGGCTTTCACCCCAAATTGCCCATGTGATTGCTTCTAACAGAGAAGACTTACCGGCACCATTAGAACCACAAATACAAGCCGTATGCAAACCGCTAAAATCTAAAGTTGCATCACGGTAACTGAGAAAGTTTTTGAGGATAAGTTGTACTGGAATCATTGAGGCTACAGCACCACATCTAAGTGTTTTCCTATTTGGCAGTACAGATGCACTATTTGATAGTTTAGCTATGTGCTTCTTACTATTGTAGTATTTAAGTCCGTAATTTTACTAAACTTAACAATATGATGACGCAATTTTTCATATTAGGCAAATTATTTTGCTGATTTGACCTAAAAGAAAATCATCCTGCTTGTGGGAGTTGTATTGATATGGTTTGAACGTTTTCCTTTACCAAATCTTAATCAATCTTTTTTATCTGGTGAGCAAGAATGTCAGATGCATATTTACAAGCATTTCATCTGCGCTATGCAAGGGGGGACTTTCCTCGCCACTGCACAAGATTGATCATATGAGGATGTGTCTTCTATTTACTTGAAGAGTGCTGCAATTGGTGAGATATCTATTGCCATAGCATCATTTTGACCTGTCCCTAGTATCAAAAGTGCTAGCTGCAACAATATGAAAAACTTCTGGCTTAAGTTTTTTTGTTTGAATATATAACTATAGTCACATTAAAACAATTAAACTAAACCGGTCAGTCACCCAACCGACTCGTCTACAAAACCGTACGTGAAACTTTCGCTTCATACGGCTCCTCGGTAATATGGTTCTTGTCATGAATACCTACAAGACTTCCATCACTGGCTGTCTTCTTGTCGTGGCAATGTCTGTGTAATAGTTGTAGATTCTTATATTCATCTTTTCCACCTTTAGATATGGGTAAGATGTGGTCAACTTCCATTACATCACCGTCCCTAAAGTAGTGCCCACATTCTGGACATTTACCCTTTTGCCTTTTAAGTAAGGTCGCTACTCTTTTATTGACTTCGGGATGGTTTGTCATTCTTGAACTCCAGTACACCCAATTACCATCAAATGGTGAAGTATTGCCTTTAACCTTAACATGACGCACTATTGGAGTCTCTGGGTGTCTATACAGTTTGATGAATTTATCATCCATCTTAGCTGCAAATTCCCATTTATTGTCCCCAATTGTATGCCAGTATTTCTTGGTTATCCATTTATCGGTTTTATTAGGGTGTCGGTGCTTTGCCCATCTGTAAAGCCGTCGGTAAACCTGATTAGAAATCTTAGAAAAAACCTCTTTGCTTACTACGGATGAGTAGTAATTACACCATCCCCTAATTATAGGGTTAAGCTTACTTATCAATCCCAGTTGTGGTGTTGGTAAGTTTCTTTTAATGGTGTCCGAAACCTTTTCGTAATGATTCTTAGCAGATTTCTTAGATGGGGTGATGATGGTTTTAAATCCTAGTATTTCCTTGTTTGTGTTCAATCCTGAGTTGTATTTACCAACCGGGTGTTGTCTCACATTAAAGCCAAGAAAATCAAATCCTGGTTTCTCTGATTGGTGTTCATACAAAGTATGAGCCAATCTGGTCTTACTAGGTTTTAATTCCAATCCCATTTCATTTAGCCATTTGACTAAGATTTCCCTGCATTGTTCAATTACTGTTAGGTTTTCATGTAAGATGACAAAATCATCTGCATATCTAATGATTGATATCGCCCAAGCCTTATCCCTTTTAGCGCCTTTACCTGGTAATTGTAAGGCATATTCTTTAAGAATTTCCTCCATACCGTGTAGGGCTACATTTGCCAGTAGAGGGGATATCACACCACCTTGGGGTGTGCCTTCTTCTGTGGAGAATAAGACTTTGCTATCAACCACACCTGCTTTTAACCACACTTTGATTTGACGGCGTAGTTTAGGGTAGGTGTTCAGTTTCTTTAACAATGCTTGATGGTTAATCTTGTCAAAACACTTAGCGATATCAGCATCTAATACAAATTTTGGTTTGTATCTGATGGCACTGAATATTGATCCTATGGCATCATGACATGAACGCCCTGGTCTGAATCCATATGAATTAGGTTCAAACTTTGCTTCCCATTCTGGTTCTAATGCCAATTTGACAAGCGCTTGTAATGCCCTATCATACATGGTAGGTATTCCTAATGGTCTTTTCTCATCCCTTCCAGGTTTGTCTATCCAGACTCTCCTGGTTGGTTTGGATTTAGACCCTAGTTTTAACCCCTTCACCAATTCTAGTCTCTCGCTGGGTGATAAAGCTTTTACTCCATCTACACCGGCGG
>NZ_JANQDF010000103.1:0-30012 GCF_029891675.1 Anabaenopsis tanganyikae CS-531 | reverse complement strand
GTACTGTAGAAGGAATTAATAATAAACTCAAGTTAATTAAAAGACTTGGATATGGCTTCCGTAATTTCAGTAATTTTAGATTACGCAGTTTATTAAACTGGCATTTTACTATTGATTATCCATAAAAGTAACAGAAGAACCACAATTTATTAGCAATATCATATGATAATCGTGTTAAAAATACTAACGAAATACATTGATTTTTAGCTAAAATTATGACTAAAAAACCGAAACCAGAAATTACATAGCACAGAAGATATTCAAAATCTTTTAATTCATTAACAAACACTTATATAAGAAATCATTCAATCATAAAATTATGTATTAGCCTGAGTCGGATATGCAAATATTTTCAGAAGATTAAAAAAATCTTTCAGATCAAGGTATGTACAAACTACTAAGCTACGTAAACCATAAATGTGATAAAATTAATTTTTTATCCTTCATAAAACTGATAAATGCTGTATTATTATATGTGTGTCAAGAAATCTCGAATATCAAAAAAATACCAGCAAATAAAACAAGTTTAATAGTAAATATCCAAATTCCGTACTATCACAGCAACTTTTATTTAAGTCAGGTACAATAGTGCCGACAAAAGTTATAAGATTCTTAAAGGTTGTTTGATAAGTTTTAAACAGGTAATTTTTATCTTAGGGAACACAGGAAAACACCGAACACACCGAACAGGGAATGGGGAATGGGAAGGATTGCGGAACACACCGAACACACAAAAAACAATAAAATCCAGTCCCCTTCCCTTACAAGGGGAGGGTTAGGGAGGGGTAAAACAATATTTGATACACTAATCATAAATTGACAAACATCCTCTAAGAGTACCGCTCTATAATGTAATATGGGGTATCTGTGTTCATTTGTGTTGATGATCTGTGGTTAAATAAAAAATCTTCTATCAGTAAAAGTTACTGCCAACGCATTTTGCGGGATAATAAAAAAATACTTGTAAATAAAACACATTTATGAATAATAGACCCAAAATTATTGTTTTAGATGATGACCCCACAGGCTCGCAAACTGTCCACAGTTGCTTACTGTTGATGCAGTGGGATGTAGATACTTTACGCCTCGGCTTGCAAGATGATTCACCAATATTCTTTGTCCTGACAAATACGAGATCCTTACCGCCGGAGTCAGCAGCTGCCTTGACTAGAGAAGTCTGTCAAAAGTTAAAACAGGCGTTAAGAGAGGAAAATATAACTGACTTTTTAGTTGTTAGCCGTTCCGACTCAACACTGCGAGGACATTATCCCATAGAAACGGATGCGATCGCCCAAGAACTCGGACCGTTTGACGCTCATTTTCTTGTCCCGGCATTTTTTGAAGGTGGTCGCATCACCCGCGACAGCGTACACTACCTGATGATTGATGGTATACCGACCCCAGTACATGAAACAGAATTTGCCCGTGATTCCGTATTCAGCTACCATCACAGTTACTTACCCAAATATGTAGATGAAAAGACTCAGGGGCGTATTAGTGCGGAATCTGTAACCCGATTTTTACTGGAGGATATTCGCAGTGGTAGTTTAGAACGCTTATTGGGACTGAGTAATAATCAGTGCGCCGTGGTAGATGGTGAGACACAAGCGGATCTCAACTCCTTTGCGGTAGATGTGCTAACAGCAGCAAGTCAAGGAAAACGCTTTTTGTTTCGCAGTGCTGCCAGTATTCTAACAGCTTTGGCGGGCTTACCTCCTCAACCCATTGCCGCTGAAAACATGGCGGAATATGTGCGGGACGGAAAACCGGGTGCAGTAATTGTCGGTTCCCACGTGAAAAAGACCACTCAGCAGTTGCAGTCGTTATTGCAAGTGGAGGGGACGGTGGGAATTGAAGTAGATGTAGCACGATTACTGGATAATGGGGTGAATGAATCGGCTAAACTGCTAACCGAGATTGTGGAAACTACAAAAGCGGTACATAATGGTGGGAAAACACCAGTAGTTTATACCAGTCGTCAGGAACTAACTTTTCAGGATATCAACAGTAGGTTAGAATTTGGGCTGAAAGTTTCGGGTTTATTGATGGATATTGTCCGGGGTTTACCATCTGATATCGGATTTTTAATCAGCAAGGGTGGGATAACTTCCAACGATGTCTTAAGTACCGGACTGTGTTTAAATTCAGCCCGGTTACTGGGACAAATTTTAGCTGGTTGTTCAATGGTGATCACCACTGCGGAACACCCTCAGTTTCCCAATTTACCAGTGGTGCTGTTTCCTGGTAATGTCGGCGATGCTGATGCCTTGGCGAGAATTTACAGAAGATTAACTAGAAAGCCATAGGTAAAAAAATTTTTGGATTTTACAACTGACTTAATATTGATAATTACTCGGTGTATCTTTTGGTTGGTGCTGCATGACTTCTGATTCTCATATCCCCAATTTAGAGTCAAATTCTGCACTCCCTGATGCAGGATTAACGTCTCATATTCCGGATTTAGAGGTAAATCCTAGCTTTGCAGAGGGTGGGTCGTTGAAGTCCGGTAATATTGAGACTCCTTCTGATAATATTATCCCGGATGCAGAACTAAATTCTGTTATCCTTTACTTACAGTCAAATTCTGAATCGGATGATCTAGATTCAAACTCTATTCCTACTGATGTAGATTCTCTGTCTCAGTTGGATGATATAGATTTGGATAGTGACCCTCCTGAGTCATTAACAGCAGAGAATAGTTTAAAAAACCATATCCAAGTGCAGTTAAAAAGTGAGGGAGAAAGACTGTTGGTAGTTTTGCCAGATGAGTCTCAAATACCAGCTTCAGAACTCGCCTGGTCTGAGATTTGGCAACAATTAAAGTTGCGCTTAAATGCCAGCGAACGCTTTCGCAGATCTAGCAGACCAGTACATTTAATCGCTAAAGACCGGTTGTTAGATGGACGACAACTACAAGAATTCGCTGAGGCTTTGGGTGAGGCGCAACTGGATTTGAAATCTGTAGCCACCAGTCGTCGGCAAACGGCGATCGCCGCTGTCACCTCTGGTTATTCAGTCGAACAGATTGCACCAGAAAGTTCTCTCAATTCCCAGTCTAAAACTGCTATACCCACCTCAGCAGATGCCCTATATCTAGAAATGACAGTACGTTCCGGGACTGAAATTCGTCATCCTGGCACAGTAGTTATTTTAGGAGATTTAAATCCAGGTGGTATCGTAGTTGCACAAGGAGATATTGTAGTATGGGGAAGATTACGTGGAATTGCTCATGCGGGTGCCGGAGGCAATCGTCAGTGTCTGATTATGGCCTTGCAAATGGAACCAACCCAGTTGCGGATCGCGGATGCTGTAGCTAGGTCTCCAGAGAAATCACCAATGCCGACTTTTCCAGAAGTGGCTCACATTACCTCCGAAGGAATTCGCATCGCCAGGGCTAATGATTTTTCCAGAAACCAATTAAATAGGTTAAATCAGGTGCTATAAGTATTTACTATATTTCCTGAACCCTCATCGGGCGCAACTCTATCATGACTCGGATTATTGTCATTACCTCCGGTAAAGGAGGAGTGGGTAAAACCACAGTTTCAGCAAATTTAGGCATGACTTTAGCCAAAATGGGGCGTCAAGTAGCTTTAGTTGATGCGGATTTTGGTCTGAGAAATTTGGATTTGTTACTGGGACTAGAAAACCGCATAGTTTATACTGCGGTGGAAGTTCTGGCTAGGGAGTGTCGATTAGAACAGGCCTTGGTTAAAGATAAGCGACAGCCCAATCTTGTATTACTACCAGCAGCGCAAAATCGTTCTAAAGACGCAGTCACTCCGGAACAAATGAAATTGCTAGTGAATGCACTAGCCCAAAAGTTTCAGTACGTGATTATTGACAGTCCGGCTGGTATTGAAAATGGGTTTAAAAATGCCATCGCCCCGGCAAAAGAAGCCCTAATTGTCACTACTCCTGAAATTTCCGCAGTTCGCGATGCTGACAGAGTAGTGGGGTTATTAGAAGCACAAGGAATTAAGCGTGCTCATTTAATCATTAACCGCATCAGACCAGCAATGGTGCGAGCAAATGATATGATGTCTGTGCAAGACGTTCAGGAACTTCTGGCAATACCCCTCATCGGGGTGATACCGGATGATGACCGTGTTATTGTCTCTACCAATCGCGGCGAACCTTTAGTATTAGGGGAAACCCCCTCTTTAGCTGCCATAGCCTTTGATAATATTGCCCGTAGATTGGAAGGAGAAAAGGTCGATTTTCTTGATCTGGACTCACCCCACGACAGCCTCTTCGCCCGTCTGCGAAGGTTGTTATGGACAAAGATTGTTTAATTCATGTTCCAGTCTCCGCAAACCTATTGGCAATGATTCTCGAACTTATAGAACGATTATTTTTACGTAGTCCTGACAGCAGTCGCACACAAGTGAAACGTCGCTTGCAACTGGTGATTGCCCACGACCGCGTTGATTTAGACCCGCAAAAGTTAGAAAAAATGCGACAGGAAATTCTAGAGATAGTTTGTCGCTATGTGGAAATTGAGGCAGAGGGACTAGAGTTTTCTTTAGAAAGCAACCAACGCACCACAGCCTTGATTGCTAATTTACCTATCCGTCGCGTCAAACAAACCCTGAATCAATTAGAAAACAGTGAAAAGTTAGAATAGTAGTAGTTAGGTAAATCACTAAATAGAAAAATTTATTCTATAGCTTTAATTGTTGTAAAAAAAATCCCGTTGTGATTATATGACAACGGGAGTCAGGCTGACCATTTAGAAGCTATCGAGAAGCAAATTGTGGACCTGGCCAAACTTCTGTAATTTTTTGACCAAAAGTAATAGGCTGATCTGCATCTGTTGTATCTAAAGTCTGACCATCGGTAGTAACTTGCACCAAAGGCCAGTTTTCTTCTCCCATTTCTCCTGAACGGAAAAGTGCATGATCAGGTTTGTTTTTACTCCAACCCAATAATACGGCTATCTTCTCATGCTCATGTGCCTCACGAGCAGGAGCAACAGTATTAATGTAATTTTTTTGCATGTCCCAAATGACTGCATGGTCTGTAGAATCGCCTGTGTTGAACTTACCTTTAAATTTACGTGCTAAAAAGCGATCGCCTTTTTCTGACCAGCTAACAGGAACTAAAACCCCAATTTGACCACTCATACCAGTATCTGCTACCACTGATGAGTCCTTTGTGTTCAACAAAGGATCGCTTATCGGACCTGTTGAAAGCATCACCCGCAAGGTTTTAGCTTGCGTATCTTCCAGAAACATCACACTGGTAACTTTGCTGTTATACATTTCTGGTTTTACTTCTAGCTGCACCCTACTGTAAACAATATATCTACCATCTGGAGAACTCACAGGCACACTGCGGTAATAGCGAACCCCCGAACCACCGTTAGCACTAATCGCCTCATGGGTAGCGAGAATCCATTTCCAAGGAATGGGATGGGGGCTTCCTATGGGATCAATCTCTCCTACTTGCGCTTCATCCAGTTCTTCAATCACAGGTGTTTCTCGCCTGAAAATTTCTGGCAATTGTTGAGGAGTTTTTCTCAATGATTTAGCCATCAGCAATTCATTAGGGAACTGTGCATGAAGGCTATTCCCAGGCTGTGGGAATTGTTGCCCTAAATTAAATTTACTCACAGGAGTTTCTGGAATTACTACTAGTTCTCCTCCTGTGAATGGTGAAACATGATGGGACTCAATATCTGTTAGCAAAGAGTAAGCCCCGTTTTGTAATCTTGACTGTTCCCCAAGAGAAGCCATTAACAATGGCATAGTGCGAGATTTTGCCGTCAAAGAGATGATGGGAGATGTTGTTAATGCTTCAACTAAATAAGGTTCATTTATACTAGCCACTGTCAAAGGAGCAGAGTCAAACTCTGACCGTGCAGTGGCCATATTTGTGACTGCTTTTGATTGTTTTGCTGAGGTAGAGTGAACCGATACAGCAACTAAGGGGGTGATCAGCATCACCAGAACAAAATAATTGAGAAATGGTTGGAGGCGGAACCATCCTGATAGCAAGAAGGGTTTGAGCATATGTGGACTCTCTAGGGAGGAGGGCGTGCTGTGTGAAGAGCAATACCTAGGCAGCAAGGAAGCAGACGATAATTAGATAATTAAAGATATAACTACAAATTTCTACATTTAACGATTTAAACTGGATAATTTGTTGAAACTTTGCAGAACTTGACAAAAGTTTAGTATCATAATAATTTGCACCTGTTTACAGAGAGATTGTAATTGTGTTCCTGGAGGTTTGCCATCAAAAAGTCATGCAGAGTAACTCTATAGTTATTAGCTACATACAATATGGTACATTTCCTTACCCTATTGATTCCTGCTACAAGAAAGCAGAGCCTGATCAAGGTAAAATTCAGGCGTTAGTTCAAAAGTTGAGAAAGATGATGCACAACTCAATAAAACTAAGAAAACAGCTTGACCATCTACCCTAAGATAGAAACTAATATTTCTGGAAAAATTGAGGCATCGCCATCTCATGAGTTCGATAAACACAACTAAACTCTTAACCAAATAGGGGTTAAACCCATCACACAGATTGATTCAGTCAGCCTAAAATGACTGGTTGTGAAACATAGCCAAATAGGAAGACTAATACTGCCGAGAGTTCACACCAACTGATTAGCTGCTTAACCCACTATATATAGTCTATCAAGGAAACTTGATTTTCGCCAATATGAAACCACTTTAACATCAAAAAAATTCATTTTGCAGTGTTACTGCTAATAAGCTTGGTTCATGGACACCGTACCGTCGGGAACGGGGTGATTTATCAGGACATGTAACGCCAGATTATTTATCCGTGTTTTGATTTATTACGCAACTACTACTAAGTACATCAGTGGGCGAAAATCCTATAGAATTATCTAAATTGGTTTTGAGTCAGGACTTTATTTGTATTTTGTCCTGGGGGAAAGACAAATCATTTCAGATGACCTACGTAACAAGTAATAACTAATGAAAATAGTATTTTTTGGAACACCTCACTTCGCCGTTCCTACCCTAGAAAAATTATTAAATCAACCAGAGTTTGAGATTTTAGCAGTTGTCACCCAACCTGATAAACGCCGTGAACGGGGAAATAAATTAATCCCTTCCCCCATCAAAACCGTTGCTATTGACCATAACTTGCCTGTATGGCAACCACCACGGATTAAAAAGGATACTGAGACTTTAACCCAACTTCAACAGTCTGATGCAGATGTCTTTGTGGTCGTGGCCTATGGACAGATTTTGTCAGCAGAAATATTGGATATGCCCAGGTTAGGTTGTATTAACGTCCATGGCTCGATTTTACCTAAGTATCGTGGTGCAGCACCAATTCAGTGGTGTCTCTATAACGGTGAAAAGGAAACGGGAATCACCACAATGTTAATGGATGTAGGAATGGATACCGGAGCTATGTTATTGAAGGCAAGCACACCGATTGCATTGCTAGATAATTCCCAGGATTTAGCTCAGAGGCTATCTGTAATGGGTGGAGATTTATTAGTAGAAACTTTATTCCATTGGCAAAATCAAGAAATTGAACCTGTTCCTCAAGATGACTCAGAAGCGACTTACGCGCCTTTGATTACAAAGCACAACTACACATTAGACTGGTCAAAGACTGCTATTCAATTACACAACCAAATTAGAGGCTTTTACCCCAATTGTACAACCACCTTTCGTGATCAAGGAATAAAAATTATTGCCTCTATTCCCATTGGGGATGCTTACTGTGACGATTCGACAACTGAAATAAAAGAAATATACGAAAAATTACCTGATTTATCAACCAGATCAGGGAGTATAGGAGAAGTGGTAAGCATCGCCAAGGGAATTGGCCCTATTGCCCAAACTGGTCAGGGGTTGCTACTTTTACGAGAGGTTCAGTTAGCCGGTAAACGTCCCCAGTCGGGATGGGATTTTGTCAATGGTAACCGTTTAATTGTGGGCGAAGTATTAGGGAATTGTTGACACCTAACTTCTCACTTCTATTTTTTCGTAGAAACGACAAGACTCACACGGTCCGTCCGGGTTGACAGCACAGCGGATGATTTCTGACTGTGCATTATAGATACAGGTAGCATCACCTATTACCCAACGTCCCTTGACTAAGGTTTTCTCTGTTGGTCTTTTGGCTGACTGTACGTAAAGGGCTATATTCCGCAAGTGGTAACGTCCCGATTTAAATTGGTATCTGTGGCGGCGTTCTAATACCGCATAAGTTTTACCTTCAAAATCGACATAGTTTCCTGGTTGGGGTGTCCAATCAAGTTGGACTCTACCGAGTGACTGGTGACCATGTGTCAGAATCACCTCAGTTGCTAAAGACTCTGGCTCCATAAATAAATTTATGTGATGTGATTTACATTATACAAATCCTATCGCAGTAAACTACTCTAGCTGACCAAATCACCGCGATCGCTGGCGATCGCCGATCACTATTTGCTTTGCTGTAATAGTCTATAATTACTATGGAGAAATCCCAGATTGACTTGATTTGTGTTGACTTTCACTTCATATAAGTTTACAAATAGCAGGGCTTTGAGCCGGCATAAAAGTAAATACACCCATTGATTCTCATTGATATATAGGCAATAGAGAGATTTAGCAAATATAAAATTTCCCCAGTGGCTATTACATTGTTTAAAGTTATGTAGCCTTTTGATTACGGACGATAAGCTACTGCTGTAAACTATGCTTTGATATATGATTCTTTTGCAGAGAAGAACACTGGAAAGGAGCCTTTTTTCAATGTCTCATACCGTAAAAATCTACGATACCTGCATTGGCTGCACCCAGTGCGTCCGCGCTTGTCCTACAGACGTGTTGGAGATGGTGCCCTGGGAAGGCTGTAAAGCCGCTCAAATTGCCTCTTCACCGCGCACCGAAGACTGCGTGGGATGTAAGCGTTGTGAAACAGCCTGCCCTACTGACTTTTTAAGCATTCGAGTCTACTTAGGGGCTGAGACAACTCGCAGTATGGGTCTAGCTTATTAAGGAATTGACTTTAAATTCCTGATTTGGTTGACAATTTACGATTGTAGGGTGGATATGTTCACCCTACGACATTTTTATTTTTTTTTAGGAAAAGTAAAAAACCATTACCATAGCTGGTAGCATAGGGAGCTAATTGCTCCTTTTTTTTTGGGAGAGAATGCCGCTGTTCTGCTGGCAACTAGACTAGATTGCAGTATATTGAAACCAGGTGGTGTCAGTCATGTGTGGAATCGTTGGGTATATAGGCACTCAATCAGCAACAGATATCTTACTGGCAGGGCTAGAAAAACTAGAATATCGGGGATACGACTCCGCCGGTATAGCCACCGTATGGGAAGATGAGGTAAAATGTGTTCGCGCCAAAGGAAAACTACACAACCTGCGTTCTAAACTCGAACAAATAGCAACTCCTGCCCAAATTGGTATCGGTCACACCCGCTGGGCGACTCATGGTAAACCGGAAGAACACAACGCCCATCCCCATATGGACAATAACATGCGTGTGGCGGTGGTACAAAATGGCATTGTCGAAAACTACCGGGAATTGCGCGAAGAACTTAAACAAAAAGGACACCTGTTTGTTTCCGAAACTGACACCGAAGTAATTCCCCATCTCATAGCCGAATTTCTAAAGCATCCCCCAACGCCCCATCTCCCTACCTCCCCATCTCCTTTATTAGAAGCAATTCGCCAAGCCGTTAACCATCTTCAGGGTGCATTTGCCATCGCAGTTATTTCTGCTGACCACCCAGATGAGTTGATTGTAGTGCGTCAACAAGCCCCCTTAGTGATTGGCTTTGGTCAAGGTGAGTTCTTTTGCGCCTCTGACACTCCAGCCATTGTGGCTCATACCCGTGCTATTTTACCGCTAGAAAATGGCGAAATCGCTAGAATGACACCATTAGGCGTAGAAATTTATAACTTTGCCGGGTATAGGTTGAGAAAACAACCCCGGTTGCTGAATTTGAATCCCACGATGGTAGAAAAGCAGGGATTCAAACACTTTATGCTCAAAGAAATCCATGAGCAACCGGGGGTAGTTAGAGCTAGTTTAGCTGCTTACTTTCGTACTGGTACTAATTTGACTGAATCAAGGTCACCAATTAACCTCAACTTACCTGATGAATTTTACACAGACCTAGAACAAATTAATATTGTTGCCTGTGGTACAAGTTGGCACGCAGGATTAATCGGCAAATATTTAATTGAACAACTGGCAGGGATTTCTACTCAAGTACATTATGCTTCTGAGTATCGCTATGCACCTTCACCCTTAACAGCGAATACGTTAATTATTGGTGTTACCCAATCTGGTGAAACTGCGGATACACTGGCGGCTTTAAGTATGGAAAAAGACCGTCGTCAAGGGAAAGAAGACAAATATCAAGCCCGACTTTTAGGTATTACCAATCGTCCAGAAAGCAGTTTAGGTTTAATGGTTCCCCATATGATCAACACCTTAGCAGGAATTGAAATTGGGGTGGCAGCAACCAAAACTTTTACCGCCCAACTGATGGCATTTTACGCTTTAGCTCTAGATTTAGCAGCACGTCGCCAGACAGTTTCACCAGAGAGGCTAGCAGAAATTATTCACGGGTTGCAGCAAATTCCTCAACAAATTGAGGGCACTTTGACAAGTCAGGAAACTTTAACCGAACACTTAGCACATGACTTTGCTGAAACCAAGGATTTTATCTTTTTGGGGAGGGGGATCAACTTTCCCGTTGCTTTAGAAGGAGCTTTAAAATTAAAGGAAATCAGCTATATTCATGCTGAAGGTTACCCAGCGGGGGAAATGAAACATGGCCCCATTGCTTTATTAGAGGCGAAAGTTCCTGTAGTGGCGATCGCTGTTCCTGGTAGTGTTTATGAAAAGGTGCTTTCTAATGCCCAAGAAGCCAAAGCCAGAGATTCCCGCTTAATTGGTGTAACTCCCATCCATGATGGGGAAGCTGGGGAGATTTTTAACCATCTGCTCCCCGTTTCTGAGGTAGATGAGTTATTATCGCCTATTCTGACAGTGATTCCTTTGCAATTGTTAGCCTATCATATTGCCGCCCGTCGTGGTTTGGATGTCGATCAACCTCGTAATCTCGCTAAGAGCGTGACGGTGGAATAATTTTCAATCGGGTTCAGTTAATGCTGTGGAAACATCAGCCTTTGGTGTTGTCTCTAAGTCAACCGCATCCGGTAACCTCAATCAGCAAGTGATTTCTAGCCGACAGATATCAGCAGATGGTTGAATTTATCAGTTCATTAATGCTAAAATGCATTTTTTGGGTAAGGCTTTGTCCAGTGGGTGAGGCAATGTAGCAGGATTACTGCCTGTGATTATTGATTTAACCCATAATCTCCCGTGATTAATGCGCGGGAGAGTGGTTTTAACTGCAATTGCTTAGATCAGTAATTGTCAAGTAAATTTTTTACCCCAAAGTTAATAATATCTTTTTGCGGATATCTCTGACGATGCTTGAAGGACTACAAAGGTCTCTTTCAAAATCGATATCAAGATTTTCGTTTTTTATTGTCCAGGTTTGCAATTCTTGAACTTAATATGAAACTAATCAAAAAATCTGAAAAGCTTCTCCTCGATAAAATCAAGTTGATGGAGGAAGCAGAAGAACAAGGTTTTCCAGCAGACACTGTTAATGTCTCAGAAGCTGTGGTTGAGGAATATCCGGAATATATAGAGAATGGACAGATTAACTACATTCCTGTACGTACTCATCCCATAGTCCAATCTCTTGGTAACTCAGGTTGGCAAGTTTCCGATATTTGGAAGGATGTCAGGGTAGATAACTTTTCCAGTTGAGAGAAGCAGTAATTAAATCTGTGCATTTGTCCCACGCCTATAAGGAGTGGGTTTCCGGCTCTTATAGGCGCAAAAGTGTTGATTTTACTTATCCATTACCGCTGAAATTTCTGGGGAAATATGGTTGTGTATATTTTATTAAAGCTTTTATAGATAGTCTCAGCAAAAACAATTAAGTATATATAGTGTAAAGAAAAAAAATTAGTAATTTTCTAGGCTTTATTTTCTTTTGGTGATAGAATATACGACTGATATAGATAAAATAAAAGTGCTGTAGCTGTGAAAAAGAAGCCAAAACCAAGGATAGCTTCGCTCCGTGAAAAAGCAGGGCTAACTCAACTTGAACTCTCTCGTCTTGTAGGCGTAACTGAAAGCACGATTCAGAACTGGGAAAGCGGTAGAACTGGGATAGAGCATATTGAAAGAATTATTAGGTTTTGCAAAGCTTTGAATTGCCAAGTTGAAGACCTGATTGAACGTGGGAGTGATTCACCTCACAATTTTACAGATCAACCAAATTCATTACGTGAAATCCATAATCTGCTGGGTACTGAAGATTCAGCATACCCTTCTTATCCTCTTAGTGAAGAGGAAGCAGCCAATTGGAAATAGTTGGCTTTGTATCCTAAGTTCATAAAAATATCGCGGTAAGCGGGAAACTCAGCGGCTTTAGCCCTGAGAGGGAAGCGACTTGGTGGTTAAAACCACCGTGGTCTTTTCTGGTCAAAACTAGCGAGTAAGCTAGGCTTAGACTTTAGCCGACTGGGTAGACGGTGTTTGACCATCGTAGCGAGAGTAAGACTGTGGGGTTAGACCTAAAGTTACTCTGTCAGCAGAATCTCAGTGTCTTTAGACCATCAGAGTGTCAAACTGAATTCTTGGCTGTGAAGTCATGGTTGTTTTTTTGCTCCCAAAGAGTATCAATAGTCACAAATTCATAGCCTTGATGTATTAATTGCGGAATTAGTGCTTGGATAGTGACAGCAACATCTTGTCCACCACAAGCACCATCATGCAAAACAATTAGTGAACCGTTCCGCACTTGTTTAAGAACTCGTTGGACTACAGTAGCTCCTCCCGGCCTTACCCAGTCTTCTGGTACAACACTCCACATAACTGGGCGGTAATTCCATTTAAAGAATAATTGTAAAGTTTGGGGTGTAAACAAACCGTTGGGGGGTCGAACATCACACACTTGTTCGGGTGTCAATTCACAAGCATTGTAGATCGCAGCTTGAGTTCTTTTTAAACTTTCTTGCAGTTGATTTGGGGAGAGGGTGGGAAAAGAACGATGATCATAACCATGTAATCCGATCCAGTGTCCGCGATCGCATATGGCTTTGACAATAGCTGGGGAACGATTAACACAAGCACCCAAGCAAAAAAAGCTGGACTTGACATTGTAGCGGTCTAATACTGCCAATACCTGGGGTGTGTATTCCGGGTGAGGTCCATCATCAAAAGTCAGAGCGATCGCTTTATAATCACGATTACCACTCCAAAGACAGTTAGGAAAACTGGGTTGGAGAATGCGATAAAACAACGGGAATAGCGGAGCTAACTGCATCTTAACTTACTTGTAGCTTCTGCTAATCTAGCGTGTAAAAAATCAAATATTCATATATAAAATCTACCCTATGCGCCTGTTCTCACTGGATGTGTTTCGCGGTATTACCATTGCTGCGATGATTTTAGTCAACATGGCAGGAGTAGCGGGTAAAGTATATCCTCCCCTAGCTCATGCTGATTGGCACGGATGCACACCGACAGACCTAGTATTTCCCTTTTTCTTGTTTATTGTCGGTGTAGCAATGTCATTTTCCTTGTCAAAGTACACCGCAGGGGTTTACCGGCGCATCTGGCGTCGTACTGCCATACTATTTCTCCTAGGCTTACTACTAAACGGCTTTTGGAATCAGGGGATTTGGACTTTTGATTTAAGTAATATCCGCATCATGGGAGTATTACAGCGCATTAGTTTAACATACCTGCTCGCTGCCCTTGCTGTCCTCAAACTACCAGCCAAAGGACAGTGGATACTAGCATTTGTGTTACTCATCGGCTATTGGCTAATCATGATGTATGTCCCAGTTCCCGATTATGGGAGGGGTATACTGACTCGCACCGGTAACTTTGGCGCTTATATTGACCGCTTAATTATTCCCCCAGATCACCTATATGCAGGTGACGGGTATGATAACTTGGGAGATCCAGAGGGACTATTTAGCACCATTCCCGCAGCCGTTAGTCTTCTGGGCGGCTACTTTGCCGGTAGATGGATACGCAATCAACCAATAAAAACACGTACAAGCGTAGGATTGGGATTATTTGGGCTTGGTTGCTTAATTATTGGTGGGGTGTGGGGGTTGACCTTTCCCATTAATAAAAAACTATGGACAAGTTCCTATGTGATGTTTAGCACTGGATGGGCTTTACTATTCCTAGCAGGTTGTTATGAATTGATAGAAGTAAGGCTAATTCGACGCTGGAGTAAACCCTTTGAAATAATGGGCTTAAATGCGATCGCCCTGTTCACAGCATCGATTTTACTAATTAAAATCTTAGTGAGAACCAAAATCGGCACAGATGAAACCACCATCAGCACCTACAACTGGATTTACCAAAACATTTTCGCATCTTGGGCGGGTGCGCTCAACGGTTCATTGCTATTCGCCCTAGCCACACTCTTATTTTGGTTAGCAGTGAGTTATCTCATGTATCGCCAACAGTGGTTTATTAAAGTCTAAGCCTCCCATAGTGGGGGTGGCGTAGCCATAGCAATAGCTCAATTGGATGAGAAGCATACACTGAATTTCTCAAAGAAATTCAGTTACGGGAGTATGTCAGATTACCTATCTACCTGCAATGTGCTGTAAGTCCTGTTAACTGTGAGCAATTCCTTCTTGACGGGCTGCTTGTTGGACAGCAGCAGCAACAGCAGGAGCAACGCGTTTATCAAAGACTGAGGGGATAATATGTTCCCGATGCAAGTCTGAGGGTTTAACTAAAGATGCGATCGCACTAGCTGCTTCTAAATACATACTGGTAGTAATAGACCGGGCGCGACAATCTAAAGCACCACGAAATACCCCCGGAAAAGCCAAAACATTATTAATTTGATTCGGGTAGTCACTCCGACCGGTGGCCATCACAGCGACCAATTTACTTACTAGTTCTGGCTGAATTTCGGGAATGGGATTAGCCATAGCAAAAACAATGGGGTCTTTAGCCATTGCTTGCACCATTTCCACTGTCAATACACCCGGGGCGCTCACACCGATAAACACGTCTGCGCCCTGCACTGCACCTGCTAAAGTTCCCTGAGCCTTAACGGCAAATTCCTGCTTCTCTGGGGTCAAATCAGTGCGGTTAGTCGAGAGAATTCCTTTAGAGTCGCACATCCAAATTTTTTCGGCTCCAGCTTTGCGAAGTAACCGAGCGATGGCTACCCCAGCAGCTCCCGCACCATTAATCACAATGCGGATTTGTGCAATGGACTTGTTTACCAGTTTTAAAGCGTTAAACAAGGCTGCTAAGGTGACAATGGCTGTACCGTGTTGGTCATCATGAAACACCGGGATATCTAATTCTGCTCGTAATCTCTGTTCAATTTCAAAGCAACGAGGAGCAGCAATGTCCTCTAAATTAACACCACCAAAAACCGGCGCGAGGTTTTTCACCGTCCGCACAATTTCATCTGTATCTTGGGTATCAAGACAGATAGGAAAAGCATCAAGACCAGCGAATTCTTTAAACAGCATCGCTTTACCTTCCATCACTGGTAAAGCCGCAGATGGTCCGAGATTTCCCAAACCCAAAACTGCACTACCATCAGTCACAATAGCTACAGTATTTTGTTTGATAGTTAAATTGTAAACTTCTTCGGGAGCTTCGGCGATCGCAGTACAAATGCGACCTACTCCTGGGGTGTAGGCCATAGCTAAATCCGAAACACTCGTCAGGGGAATGCGACTGGTAATGCTAATTTTGCCCCCACGGTGCAGGTTAAATGTGCGATCGTAAACACTTAGCACCTGAATATCTGGTAATCCTTTCACGGCTTGCACAATAGTCTCAGCGTGTTCGGTACTAGCCGCATCTACAGTAATATCACGTATAGACTCATGGCGTGTTTGTTGGATTAAATCAATTTGTCCCAGATTACCACCGCTGATGGCGATGGCCTGGGTAATTGATGCTAACATTCCCACACGATTGGGAATTTGCAACCGGAGGGTAACACTAAAACTAGAATTAGGAGTTAGCTTTGTCATTGTGATTTTGGATTTTAAGTTTGATATTTTATATCGAATTGTCCGGAAATCGTAGCTAATTTTACCTCATTTAACCAATAATCCCACAGCTTCAAGCAGTGGGAGCACGAAGACAGCCGCCAAGTCTAGGATTATCCGCGCAATCTGACTATAGACTCTCCAAATAATTCAATAGGTCTGCCATTTCGTGAGCGCTAGGTTGAAATTTTGGCATTGGAGGTGTTTCGCCACTAATTACTTGGTGAATTAGCTGGGATGGTGATTTGCGCTTTGAAACCCCTTGTAAACTAGGTCCTACTAGTCCGTCCGCTTCTATTCCATGACAACCAGCACAGTTGATCTGAAAGATAGCATTTCCTTGAACTGGGTTTCCTTTGAGGGAAAGGACATTCTTCACATAAGGATCGGAAGCTCGAACCATTTGCACACCAAAAATGCCCAAAGGAGCTGCTAGTAGTATCGCCAGAGCTAACAAGGCGATCCACTGTATTTGAGTTTCGGGTTTGGTAATCTGGTTATCCAAAAAGTTTGCCGTAGAAGTCGAGGTTACTAAAAGTTTTGCATTTCCTACACATAGCTTAAAATTTCTTGATGGTGTCTGCAAGCACTAAATATAATTTTTTCCTGATGATTTATGGACTAAAAACATTGTCGAGGGCGGGATTCATCCTCAATTTGATAGAATGAACAGCAGCATCCTATATCTAACATTTGCTAACAGGAGATTTAAAGTGGTTGAACCCCTGCTCTCAGGTATTGTCCTTGGTCTGATTTTTGTCACCCTTTCCGGGCTATTTTACGCTGCCTATAGGCAATACAAGCGCCCCACCGAGTTGGGCGGTTAATATTTCTCAGTAGAGATGCGAGTAATCGCATCTCTATTTTTGTATTAATTTACTTATATTTTATAGTGGAACATATTTAAATAGCATATAATTTTAAAGGATTGCATTAAATTTAACATTTGTATAAAAAGTTAGCGCTGTATTACCGTAAACCTTTTGGCGGCAAATTTTCCAATTGCTAATGATTGGAGGCTTCCAACCTTGGGGATTGTGTTCTACAGCTATTTCACCATTCACAGCTAATAAATTGTCATCAGCGATCGCTGCTAAAACAGGCTCATATAATCCACTAGCATAAGGCGGATCAAAGTAAATCTTCTCAAATTGTTTCCCTGATAACTTTTTTAACTGGTGAATGACATCACCTCGCAAAACTTGCCATTTTTGTTCACTACGGCTCACCTGCTGCCAGTTTTGCTGAATGATGGCACAGGCTCGGCTAGATTTTTCGATTCCTACTACTAAACTGGCTCCTCTACACAAAGCTTCAGCACCCATGGAACCACTACCAGTACACACATCTAGCCAGCGACAATCTACAATTTCCCCTTGCCAAATGTTGAATACTGCCTCCCTGACCCGCGCACTCGTGGGTCTGGTAGCTTGCCCTGGTAAAGTTTTAATTTGGCGATTCCCGTAAATTCTCAGTGTCATTGTTCATAAGTCATAAGTCATAAGTCATAAGTCAACAGTCAAGGGAAAAATCATGACAAAGGACAAACAACAAACGACAAAATCTCAAAGTTACAGTTGGATTATGCAGCAATTTTTTCGCGGACTTGTGCAACAAAATTAGACAGGATTTGCAACCCGATATTAGAAGATTTTTCCGGGTGGAATTGCACTGCTGTCAGGTTTTCATGGGCGATGGCGGCTGTGATGGTCTGAGAACCGTGAGTCACAGTGGCTGCACGGACTTGGGGGTCACTGGGGTCAACATAGTAAGAATGAACGAAATATACCCAGGGACTGGCTGGTAAATGCTCCCACAAAAGGCTGTTTGGTTGGGTGAACTCTAGTTGGTTCCATCCCATATGAGGAATAGTAATCCCTGGTTCGGGTTGAAATCGGCGCACCTTTCCGGGGATAATTCCTAGCCCTGGTTGGGTTCCTTCCGCACTGGATTCAAATAAAATTTGCAATCCCAAACAGATACCTAAGAAGGGTTTACCAGACGAGATCGTATCTTTAATGGGTTGTTCTAAGCCGAGCGATCGCAGGTGTTGTACTGCGGGGTCAAATGCTCCCACCCCCGGTAATACAACTGCATCCGCCAGTTCCAAATCTTTAGCAGCATGAGTAATCTGAGGAGTTGCTCCTACTTTTTCTAAACCTTTGCAGACTGAGTGCAAATTTCCCATATCGTAATCTACGACTGCAATGACTGGCATTGACCTGCTCCTTGTAAGTTTATTATGGAGGGTGTTTCTATTCTAAATAATATTTCTTATGCGGAAAAGAATACTATTAACTTCTTTTGAGATTTGGTTGAGTGAGCAACAGTCAAATTCTTCTGATGATTTATTAATGGAAGTGATCAAAGTTCACGCCCTTCCTCATGATTTAAAATTTTTACGGCGTTTACCTGTGGATGCAGATCTGGCCAGTTCCCAAGTCAGGCAAAAAATTTCTCAACTCCAACCCAATTACATTATTTGTTGTGGTATGGCTGCTAGCCGGACAAAACTAAGTCTGGAAGCGGTTGCTAGCTGTGGGGAAAGTCTTTTGCAGACAACTGTTAATTTAGAGAAAATAGTAGCAGGTACAACAGTAGTTGAGATTAGCCACGACTGCGGTAAATTTGTTTGTGAGAGTCTTTACTATTCAGTTTTACATTACTTGTACCAAAATCAACTGGCAACACCATGTATTTTTGTCCATGTTCCAGCGTTAAATCCAGATAATTTGCCGGTCATATTGGCTGATTTCTTATTAATTATTCACAATTTGGCACTTTTATCAAGTCGTTAGCGTCTCTAAGGTCAATATTTCTCTGGTTTTTATGTTTGATTTTTTACTCAGTTCTATAATTGCCCAATCAACACCTAGTACCGCACCCGCGCCAGAAGCAATACAGCTTCAAGAAGTGCGTCCTTTACCAGGAAAACTGGATACTGTGCCTGTATTTAACAGCAATAGTCCAGAATTGGTATTAAACGAAGGAATTTTACTTTCTACTTTTCCCGCAGATGACAATAAAACGCCAGCAGCACATTTAAATTATCCGTTTCAAGGGCGATTTGATGTTTTTGCCCACCATGTTGCTAAGGCTGAACCACCAGAGGATTTACGATCGCTCTATCTGGGGATCATGTTGCATAACCCCGGAACTGAACCAGTAACAGTCAATATTTTGCAAGCAGCAAGTTATTTGAGTCAACCGGATGCACCATTTATTCAGTTACCATCTGTCAGTCAGAATATATTGGGTGATATTTTTGCCGGACCTGGCGATCGCGCTGTATCTGATATCTTAAGAGGAAGGCGGCAAGAAATTTTCCCACCCCAAATTGTCATTCCCCCAGGGGAAAATCAGATGTTATTAAATCTCCCTATTCCCGTCAAGGAACTGACACCACCTTTAAATGGCCGCTCTACCTTAATGCGGTTACACAGTACTGGCCAAGTTTATGCCGCTAGTATGGCTTTATTTGCGCGTCAAAATGAGGATGGTACTGAGGGTGAGCCTACTTTACAGGATTGGGAAAATTTACTCAAAAATGGAGAATTATCAACCCCACGCGATCGAGTCCCCACACCCCTAGAAGCAACTAAACAACCCCAAATTTATGGGCGTGTCGCCGGAGTGGCTCAAGGTTCTCAGTGGAAATCTTTAGTTTTAGATCATGCAGAAGCTAGATATTTGACAATTCCCAAAAGTGGGCAAGCATTTTCCTATCCTATAAGTAGTTTGCACGGCGGTACTTTAGGAACTACTCAAATTCAAGCAGCCCCCATGTTGGTGCGTTATCCTGATACCGCCTATCGCGCTCATGGCAACTATGGTATTCAATATAGTTTACATTTTCCCCTGCATAATAATACTGAAACTCATCAAACAGTTACTGTATCTCTACAAACGCCAATCAAAGAAGAGAATTTGCTAAAACAGGGCTTACGCTTCTTCACAACCACAGCACCCCAAGTATTCTTCCGGGGGTCAGTACGTTTACGTTATACAGATGACCGAGGTCACGCCAAAACTCAGTTTACCCATTTAGTCCAAAGGCGGGGTCAACCTGGAGAACCCTTGATATTATTGAATATGCCACCAGGCGATCGCAGATTGGTAGAAGTAGACTTGATCTATCCCCCAGATGCTACACCGCCCCAGGTATTAACGATATCAACTCAATAGACATCTCTTGACACTCCCACGGATAGAAGCACGTGGGATTCTTGCTTCACCCAGCCAACTGATCGAGAAAAGTTTCCTCATCTAAGCACCTGTGGGCAATGTATAATCTGGACGTAGTTTGCTCCTTACCAATACAGATGCAAGAAAATTTTCTCACTGCTGTTTTTCTGCCCCTAGCTTTATTTATTATTATGTTGGGCATGGGATTATCTTTGACCATAGAGGACTTCCGGCGAGTTGTTATCTATCCTAAATCAGTGCTAATTGGCTTAGTTGCACAGTTAATTATTTTACCAATTGTCGGTTTTGGCATCGCGTCACTGTTTCCCCTGGAGCCAGCATTAGCCGTAGGTATAATGATTTTAGTAGCTTGCCCCGGTGGACCTACTTCTAACATGATTACACTCTTGGCCGGGGGAGATGTTGCTTTGTCCGTTACTCTCACAGCCATGAGTAGTTTAATTACGGTTTTTACTATTCCTCTGGTAGTGAATTTTTCAATGCAAGCATTTTTGGGAACGGGGACAACGCTACAGTTACCTTTTATCAATACTGTTTTGCAAATTGCAGTCATTACCCTTTTACCTATATCAATGGGAATGTTAATCAATCGCTATGCACCCGGAATAGCTACAAAAGCAGATAAACGGGTAAAGTGGCTGTCTTTATTTTTCCTGGCCCTGGTGATTACTGGGGTGCTGTTGCGGGAAAGAAATAATTTTATTTCCTATGTGATTGACGTGGGTTGGGTGACTCTGGTTTTAAATGTGCTAACAATGGCTTTGGGTTTTACCATCGCTACTTTAACCCAATTAGGTGAAAAAAGCGCTATAGCAATTACAGTGGAAGTAGGGATTCAAAGCGGAACTCTAGCGATCGCGATCGCCTCTTCCCCCACATTACTGAATAACCCCAGAATGGCTATTCCCGCGGCTATTTATAGTCTGCTGATGTTTGTCACTGGTATTGGGTTTGCGTCCTGGGTCAGTCGAAAACAAAAAATCATCTCAAAATAATGTCTTGGATAGAATTAAAAGTGAATACAACCCATGAGGGCGTAGATTGGTTTTGTACTCTCATAAGTGAAAGTATTGATATTAATAATATTTACATTAGTGAATATACCGAAGCAACTGCGGCTAATTCCCATTGGAGATTGACAATTCGCTTATATTTACCCTACGATTTCAGCGGGCGAGTAGGTTTAGAAAATATTGAGAATCTGCTTTACCCTTTGTATCGCACTGGAATGACCACAGCCATTGAGACTACTTTGGTTGAAAAAAAAATCACAGATGGGCCACAAGCACCTCTACATCAAATAGGCGATAAATTTATCATAGTTACTTCCAACACACCCCCTCAGTCTGAGATACCAGAGAAAATTCCCCTGAAAATACAGAAAACCCTCGCCTTCGGTAGCGGTTTGCATCCCACAACCATTCTCAGTCTCCGACTGCTAGAACGATACACAACCCCTCAAATGCAGGTGCTAGACTTTGGGTCAGGTTCAGGGATTTTGAGCGTAGCTATGGCGAAACTGGGAGCTAATGTCTTAGCTTTAGACAATGACAGCATAGCTGTACAAGCAACTCAGGAAACAGTAATTCTCAATGAAGTAGAGCAACAAGTCAAGGTAGTGTCCGGTAGTCTAGGGTGTGGCTGTCAACTAGGCCATTGGATGGGTGGAAACACTGTACATGATGGGTCACCAATTGCAGTAAAACAGACATTTGACCTAATAGTTGCCAATATTTTCGCACGGGTACATATTGCCCTTGCAGATGATTTTAGGCGATCGCTACGTCAGACTGAAACCCCAGCTGGGCTACTAATTACATCGGGGTTCACCACAGATCATGAAGAAAACGTTACCAAAGCCTTAAATACAGCCGGCTTTGAAGTGATAGACTGTGAACGATTAAACGAATGGGTCGCCCTTACCCACCAATATAATGCCTAATTCGTCCACTAGTTGCTCCAGTCTTGTTTCGGTAATTCAGACGGGTCTATCTATCTTGGAGAAGTTCCGCCCGAACGCCCCTACCTATCAAAGCTCAAAACTTAAACTGCTGTAGATGACTCCGGGGATTATAGGTACGTATAGCCCGAATTTTCTCATAGTATTCTCGTTCTTGTGAACTGAGATCCTTGGGAGGAACAATCGCCACTTTTACCAACTGATCACCACGTCCCCCCTTAGCTAAAGGCCAACCTTTCCCCCGCAACCGCAGGGATTGACCAGAACGGACTCCCGCAGGTAACTTGACATTTACAGAACCATCGGGAGTGGGGACATCTATTGAGGCTCCCAAGGTGGCTTCATCAGGGGTGATGGGAACTTCACACAGGAGATTATCACCTTCAAATTGGAAGAAAGAATGTGGTTGAAGTTCAACCTTTAAATATAAATCGCCCCGTTGTTGAGTCATGGGGTTCAATTGACCTTTACCCCGCACCCGTAGGCGAGTCCCAGTTTTAGCACCCGATGGGATGCGAACTTCAATAGTTTCGTTACCTAAACTAAAGCGTTTCTGCACACCAGTGAAGGCCTCGGCAAAAGTTAAAGTAATTGCAGCTTCTGAATCTTGACCTCCACCCCTACCAACATCTTGAAAACCAAAATCATTAAAGCCACCATAACCGCTGGGTCTGCCCGTGGAAGTACGATAAGAGTAGCCAGGCCTTCCACCACGGGGGCTAGGTCCACCAAAACGCCCTAATAAGTCGTTGACAAATTCATCAAAACTCCCGTACTGACTGAAGTCAACACCACCCATATCCACACCAGCACCGCCGCTAGGGAAACCTTCCCCCACTTGTTTCCAGTATTGACCAAATTGGTCGTACTTCTTGCGCTTATCAACATCTGACAAAACTTCGTAGGCTTCATTGACTTCTTTAAACTTGGCCTCTGCTTGCTTGTTACCTGGGTTGACATCAGGGTGATATTTACGAGCTAATTTCCGAAAAGCTTGTTTAATTTCTTCTGGACTGGCGGTTTTACTGATTCCCAAAATTGCGTAATAGTCTTTGAAATCGGTTGCAGCCATCTACCAGCCTCCTATAAAGTATTTTTTTTATGTTTTTTTCGTAAAGTGTGAAATTGGTTTTTTGCTGGGGAAAATCCCCAAGATAAAAAACTCTGATTTTAAATTAACAGACATTAAGGCAATTCAAGTGTGGTTCCCGCTCACTCCAGCGGCGCAATTTCCGTACTCTCTGCTTTTAGACAAAATAAATCAGCCGGTCTATTCCTTCTTCTAGACTAGGGGGCGCATCCCGGATTTGACGATACATTCTGAAAATGATTTCTTCGGGAACTTGACGCTGACGCTTTTGATTGCGTGCTAAACACAGCCAAACAGGGGTTCTCACCCATAATCCTGTAATGTGGGTAAAACCGACCCCCCGGGCTAAAGCGATGATTTCACCGCGCTGGCGTCTTCGAGCGTTGGTAGCATCGAAGATAGTTGTCTGATTGGCGGTTACTGCTTGTTGGAATTGCCGTTCTATTTCTCCCCAAATCAGCGGCCACGGACCCTGAGTTGCTTCCGAACCAAAAAGTTGCCCCCGAATCGCATCCGTTGAAATCAGCTGCATCTGGGGGCTTTGTGCCATTAATTGTTGCGCTAAAGTTGACTTTCCACTACCAGGAAGACCAATTAGTACAAATATTTGTGTCACTTTTTCTGCATCCGTTGTCAGTGGTCAATTAGTATTGAGTAATTATTTATGACCCATGACTAATGACCAATGACCAATCACTAAATTATTGTTCCGTCGGGAATTACAGCATTTTTCATCACTACAATAATGCCACTGCGGATGTAAAAGCCTTGATTTTCCCGTTCTGCTTCTTGCACGTTATCTTTATTGATGATTTTTACATCATGACCGATACGGGCATTCTTATCAACGATAGCACGGCGAATAATCGTGTCTGTGCCAATACCTACGGGAATGTTTCCTTTATCTAAGTTACATTGACGTTCTACAAAAGGTTGATAAAAGTCTGCCCCCATGAGGAGAGATTCTTCGATTACACAGCCAGATTCAATGCGCGATCGCACTCCTAAAACTGAATGCTGAATCCGACAATCTTTGAGAATACAACCCTCGCCAATAATCGACTCTGTGACTGTGCAATTTAACAGTTTACTTGGGGGTAAATAACGAGCGCGAGTGTAAATTGGTGCTTCTTCATCGTAGAAGCTAAACGGTGGTAAAGGTTGTTTAGTTAATGCTAAATTGGCATGATAAAAAGCATCAATTGTACCAATATCTTCCCAGTAATCATCAAATAAGTACGCTTGAACATTGTAATCTTTACTGGCATCAGGAATAATTTCTTTGCCGAAATCAGTCCTTTCCAAAGATTCTTTCAACAACTTGATCAGAACATCTTTTTTAAAGACATAAATCCCCATGGAGGCGATGTAGGGTTGTAATTGGGCTTGGTCTGGTGATAATCCCAGCACTGTAGTATCGACCTGCATCTTATCTAATGCTTCGCCCTTGGGCTTTTCGCTAAAGTCAATCACCCTACCGGACTGGTCGATTTTCATTAAACCAAAGTCCGAAGCCCGGCTTTTATCTATGGGGATAACTGAAAGGGTAATATCAGCATTGGTTTCTTTATGGCGCTGGATAAACTGGCGGTAATCCATGCGGTATAGATGGTCTCCGGAGAGAATCAAATAATCTTCCGCATCCCATTCTTCCAATTGCCATAGGTACTGACGCACAGCATCAGCGGTACCTTGGAACCAGTTGGGGTTTTCTGGGGTTTGCTGTGCCGCTAGTACTTCCACAAACCCCTCGTTGAAGCCAGTAAAATTATAGGTACGGGCTATATGGCGATTCAAGGAGGTTGAGTTAAATTGTGTCAGCACATAGATTTTGTAGATTTCTGAGTTTATACAATTACTGACAGGAATATCTATTAAACGATACTTTCCTGCCACGGGTACTGCTGGTTTGGCACGTAGTTTCGTTAGGGGATAAAGACGAGTCCCCGCACCACCACCGAGAATGATTGCTAATACTTTTTTCACAGAGTTTCTCCCGACTGCCTTTTTAATATCACCTTAAGTTTAGGACTGTGTGAGACTGCTGGTAAGGGGGGATCACAGATTCATAATTAGTTAAGTTGACACAATTCTCTTGGTAATGAATGAATTACTTAGTATATATGTATGCAATATTACTATTATTACTTAATCCTGGTAATATTGCTGTGATTGATTGCATACTCAAAAACTCTTAAAAACAAGGTTTTATTTTCTCTCAGCGTAGATAAATATTGATAAATTATGACACATTCAATTGACACTCAATTCAGTGTTATAAGTTATTCAAATTCTTTATGCTGAGGCGATACAAGTATCTTACATTACAGAATAAAGCCAGTAACTATAGTTGCTCCCACAACAGTTTCATGGTATTTGGTCAAAGTTTTAAAAGGGCTGGCAATTTTTGATCCAACCTACAATCAAACTATCAAATTTTTGCCTGGTCATTACCTATCATTGGAGAGAAAGCGTCAAGTATAAAAAAATAATTCATGGAAATTCAAACACCAGACTGGGTTAAGCACGCTGTTTTTTACCAAATCTTTCCAGACCGCTTCGCCAGAAGCAAACAGTCTCACAAAGGACTGTTGCATAATCCCCGTTGGGAAGCTTGGGAAGCTATCCCCACACTCCAGGGTTACAAAGGTGGTGACCTATGGGGGATTATTGAGCAGTTAGACTATATCCAGGATTTAGGAATTAACGCTATTTATTTTACTCCCATTTTTCAATCAGCCAGTAATCACCGCTATCATACCCACGATTATTATCAGGTTGATCCATTGTTGGGGGGTAATCAAGCATTTAAGGAACTACTAGAGGCGGCTCATCAACGGAATATTAAAGTTGTGCTGGATGGGGTGTTTAACCATGCTAGTCGGGGGTTTTTCTTTTTCCACGATATTTTAGAAAATGGTCCTCATTCCCCTTGGGTGGATTGGTTCAAAATTACAGATTGGCCCCTGGCGGCTTATACAGGAGATTTACCGGCAAATTACGAGAGTTGGGCTGGTAATCGGGCTTTGCCCCAGTTTAATCATGATAATCCTGAAGTACGGGAATACATCATGGAAATTGGCGAATACTGGCTGAGATTCGGGATTGATGGTTGGCGTTTAGATGTACCATTTGAAATCAAAACACCAGGGTTTTGGCAAGAATTCCGCCATCGCATCAAAGCCATTAATCCCCAAGCTTATATTGTCGGGGAAGTTTGGGGAGATTCCCGTCAATGGCTCGATGGTACCCAATTTGATGGCGTGATGAATTACCTATTCGCCGCCCCGACCATTGCCTTTACCGCGGGCGATCGCGTAGTTTTAGAACAGGTACAAAGCCGCGACTATCAACCCTACCCACCCTTATTTGCTGCTGAATACGGGAGCAAAATCCAGGAATTACTCCAACTTTACCCTTGGGAAATTCAACTCACCCAACTTAATTTATTAGGTAGTCATGATACAGCCAGATTAATTACCATTGCAGGCGGCGACCAAGCTACTCTGGAATTAGCAACTTTACTATTACTCACCTTTCCTGGTGCGCCTAGTATCTATTATGGTGACGAAGTGGGTTTACCCGGAGGTATTGACCCTGACTCAAGACGTGGTTTTCCCTTAGAAGCTGATTGGAATCAACAAATCCTCAACATTCACCGCCAATTAATTACTTTACGCCACAAACACCCAGCCTTACGCACGGGGGACTACCAAGTTATCTTCGCCCAGGGAGAACTGTACATTTTTGCCCGGACTTTAGACACAGACAAACTCATGATTGCTGTTAACGCAGGGACTGCAAAGACAACGGCAAAATTAGATATTACCAGGTTACCGACTCAACCCAACCAGGTTGTATATGGTGCGGCGGCATTTGAGTGGTGTGGTGAGCAGTTTTCCTTAACTGTTCCTGGACGCACTGGCTGCATTCTGGGTTAAGTTCCCGCAACCATTGAGGTTACTGGTAATTCAACTCTTAAAATCCCAACCAGTGAACTGTTAGTACTGCTAAACTGGGTAATGACCTCATGAACCACTGACTATGCTAAAGCGTTCCAAGTTCGAGACTACCCAGTCTCAAATCATGTACCGTGCTGAAGATTTGATTAGTGCGGCTTCCAATCGCTACCGCATTACAGTTCAGGTGGCAAACCGTGCCAAGCGTCGGCGTTATGAAGATTTTGACAGCCCATCGGATGATATCATGATGAAGCCAGTACTGAGGGCAATTATTGAAATGTCCGATGAACTGACCCAGGAAGATATCATTGGCGATGAGAAATCAGGATATTAATCTTATCTTGACATTCCCCGGTCTGATAGCTGACATGGCGTGGCCATAGACCCGGGGATTTTCAAAACACTTAATCTATGGAACATCTGATTAAAAGCGGTGCTGGTTGGCGAATTGGCTGGAAGCCCAACGCAGCCACATTCAAAGGATTAGTAGGTACAGATGATTGGGCAATAGAATTAACCGAAGCCGAGTTAAATGATTTTTACCGACTATTGGCACAGCTAGCGGACACAATGAAACAACTGGCGGCGGAATTAATGGATGAAGAGAAAATTGCCTGTGAAGCCGAAAGTGATTTATTATGGATGGAGGTAGAAGGCTATCCCCATAGCTATAGTTTACGCCTCATCCTGAATACAGGACGGGGTGTAGAAGGTAAATGGGATAGTGTCGCCGTGCCGGAGTTATTGCAAGCAGCTGGGATGCTAAAAGTTTTTTAAATTCACCCCTTGATTATTCCAGAGATTTGCAGTAGAATGATAATTCTGAATCGGGGCGTAGCGCAGCTTGGTAGCGCGCCACTTTGGGGTAGTGGAGGTCGTGGGTTCGAATCCCGCCGCTCCGATAAACACAAGACCTAACCTGCTAGTTTTTGATTAAAGATTGGCAGGTTTTTTAATAGGTAGCTGGGCTCATACATTAGTCAAGATGTGGCGGTGGATGAGGGCGCGATCTACTAAAGACTGAATTTGCTCAGATGATAGGCGAATGCCATTGTGATAATGTTGTAGCCAAGTTGTAGTAATGACCTTGGGGTCATCTGGTAAAGTGGCTAAATCCCACCCTGGGATGTCTAATTCTTCCATGAGACGATTGACTTTTGGGTCATAACTCAGAGCAAAACAACGACAACCTTCAGCCGCAGCCATGATTAAGCTGTGTAGACGCATCCCAATAGCCATGTCCACACCTTGATAAACACCTTTTAATAATTGCGGATCTTCTAAAAGCAGAATTTGGCTCACATCTGGTAATTGGGGTTGAATGGCTCTTGCAATTGGTAAATCTTCACTCTTGTGAAATGGCAACAGTAAAATAAAGGCTTGGGTAGCTTTTTGAAACTCGACTAAAGCGCGAGTCAAGTTAGCCAAACGTTTTTCTGTGAGTTGGGGGTGGTTTCTTAAAGTTACAGCCACTCTCGGCCCTGGTAAATCCTCAAGCCCTGGTACTGGCTTACTTTGCAAAGCCCACACCGGGTCAGGGGCGACTAAACAGGGAATTTGCCAATCTCCTAATAACGCACCACTAGCGCGATCGCGCACAGTAACTGTGTTACAATGTCCGAAGGAGTATTCTGCTAACCAGCGAGTTTGTGGACGTAGTAACGGTCCTATACCTTGCGCCCAAGCAACAGTTTTTAAACCCATTTTCTGAGCCAATACCATTAAGCCCCCATAATAAAATGGACTCATGGTACTGGTGACATCTTGAATTAAACTCCCCCCGCCCCAAATGAAAATATCACTGGAACGGAGGGCTTGCAATACAGGCGCAACAGCCATGCGATTGTGAGATTCTACGTGATAACGATGGCGGGTTTCCTCTGGATTGCCAGAAAGCACCACGGGTGTAACATGAGGTGGTAACATTTGCACAAGGGTAGCCAATAAAGCCTCGTCACCACCATTACCTTTACCATAATACCCAGACAACAACGCCCGCATCTTTGCCATTGGAAATTGATAACTTTCACCTCTTCTTAAGTTAGCATTAGCAGCGGCTCTTACCCCAGTAGCAAGTCCGAGATGAAAGCGTTGATTTCGGCTCCCGTGTTTCTCTGTCCTGTGAGTTCACTGGTAAATAGATTAAAGGTAGTTTGCAGAATCGCATTGACGTTAGGATTATTCCTGAGTAACAATCCTTGACGAATCAAGAAAATATCCCCTCCTGTAACTTGACCATTACTATCAACGTCAAAATCTAAGTTGTTGACCCCATCGGCGATCGCACTCCTCAAAGCTGCACCTGTGGTGTTTGTGGCTCCCACGGTTTCAGTGCTAAAGAGATTAAAGGAAGTTTGGAGAATCGCATCGACGTTAGGATTATTCCGTAACAGCAGATATTGGTCAATGAACAATAAATCAGCACCGGTCACCCTACCGTTACCATCAATATCTGTGGGATTGAGCAGGTCTACTACTGTGAGGGTAAAGCTGTCAGAGACACTTTCACCTGATGTATCTGTAGCAGTGAGGGTAATATCAACAGTACCGACATCTTGATTACCCGGTGTACCACTAAAAGTGCGAGTGTCTGGATTGAAGTTTAACCAACTTGGTGTGGTAGCTGTGTAAGTGAGGTGATCTCCAGTATCTATGTCGTTGAAGGTGTTTTGTGGGAAGGTGAAGTTAAAGCTTTCATCTTCTAGGGTG
>NZ_JANQDF010000102.1:0-27666 GCF_029891675.1 Anabaenopsis tanganyikae CS-531 | reverse complement strand
GGTTCTTCAGTACCTAATATGCTAAATTGTTTTGATAAAATCCGAAAAGGCTTACCGTATAAGGGAAATAATGTTGGTTATTGAAGAAAATGCCTGAATATTCCTTCTTAATCTCTGTTCGGTGTGTTCCCTGTTCCCTGTTCCCTCGAACCAGTTGTTAAATTAGCATAACAAGTACGATAGAGCCATTTTTTTGACCAATTTAACCGTTAATGCAGAAGGAAGTTATGGCAGTATTATATACATTCATTCGTCCGATCTCATAGGACTTTAGTAATATTTTTCCTGTTTTAACGGCCCAGCCAAGTTTTAACTAAGTCCAGAAGACTAGAACCACCCCAAATTAGAGCGATCAAAATTGAAATAGTCAAAATTGCGCCGAAAAGACACATGATTAAACCACCTAAGGTAATTGCTCCGTCATCTTCGAGCAAACCAAAGCTAGTGACAAAAACTCCCATCGCTGGGAGAGTATTGGTTCCCGGAACCGGAATCATCATGGAAATTGCCATCAAGGCGATCGCACTACCAATAGTGATTTTACCTGGTAGAGTGGTACAAATATAAGTCAAACGCGGACGGGAGATGGATTCAATCCTTTGGAGCCAAGGATTTCCTGCTTGTAAAAATTTCTGGACTGTTGTTAGTTTTATGGGGTAATTCATCATTTTGGGGGGTAACCAGGGGATTTTCGCCCCTATAATTAGCTGTACAGCCAGCAAAAAAATCAGGATACCGAAAGGAATGGAGTAACCAGGCGCAGGAACGGGTAAAGCCGAAGGAAGGGACAGAATCACCAGTAAAAACCCAAAAACTCGCTCTTTGGCTAGGAGCAGAATTTCTGCCAAGGTCACTTCAGGGGATTGGTGATCATCAAAAAAGTAGCGTTGTAACTCTTGGGATAGTCTAGCCATAGATGAGCAAATCTGAGTGAATTTGAATCAAATAAATCAAATAGATGGAGGTACTTTCGGCAAAAACAGTGAGAATCTCTCAATGTTGTTTGTGATTGTTGTAACTAGTAACAGCCAGCCTGAGATTACCTTGGTGTTGTGCGAGTAAGCGATCGCCAGCCTCCTTTTCCAAACCAGTCCAGTGCATGAGTAACGCTAGCTTAACCCACTTCCCACTACGTTCGAGTAAAAAACCGGCAGCTTCGCGACTTAAACCTGTTAAGTCTTGTAACATTCGTAGAGCGCGATCGCGTAACTTGTGGTTAGTTACTGCCACATCCACCATGCGATTACCATAAACTTTACCCAGCTTCACCATCACCCCAGTAGATAGGATATTTAAGGCTAACTTTGTCGCGGTACCAGCCTTTAAACGAGTTGAACCAGCCAGGATTTCCGGACCAGTTAATAAGCGAATATCAACATCAGCATCAATGCGCACCTGTTCTGTAGGTACACAAGCCATGAAAATGGTGCGAGAACCACGTTGACGGGCTGCATTGAGCGCTCCATGAACAAAAGGAGTAGTTCCCCCCGCAGTAATACCCACTACTACATCTAGTTGAGTCACCTGTCGTTGAGCAATAGCCGCCTCACCATCTTCGCTACGGTCTTCTAAATCTTCAGAACTGCGCACCAATGCACCAGCACCACCGGCAATAATACCCTGTACCAATTCTGGGGGGGTACAAAAAGTAGGTGGACATTCAGCAGCATCTAACACACCTAACCTGCCACTAGTTCCTGCCCCCACATAAAATAAACGTCCTCCCTGACTCAAACGTTCTGCGGTTAAATCAATAGCTTGAGCTAATTGAACTTGAGCAGCCGCCACTGCCGCCAGGGCCTTTTCATCTTCCCGATTAAACAAATCCACCAACTCAATAGAATTAAGCTGGTCTAAGTTAAGACTATGAGGATTTACCTGCTCAGTTAATAGATAGCTGCGTTCCTGTAAATTTGACATGGCCGACATCTTGTATAAATTGTATTAAAGCCTTTTTCAGTCTCATGAAGTACACACCAATTCCCTGTTCCCTCAAACTAAAAAAAATTGTACCTCACGAGCATGGGAAATGCTATATTGAAACCTTTCTTCCCCCATTCCCCAATTAACTCACAATAATCCTTCTAATTGACGACGGATTTTTTCTAGTTCAGAATCAGACATTTCTGGTGCTGCTGGTGGGACTTGCTGAGAACGGTAGTCCTCACTAGCATCCGACAGTTGCCAGTCAGTATGATCCAAGTTAATTTCTGGGGGTATGATTAAATCACTGTTAGCCGGAATAATTTCCCATTCATAACCAGCACTTTCACAAAAATCCTTAATTTCCTCAGCATCGAGCATTTCCACCGTCGGGGTAGGGAAATCCTGAGCTTCCAGTAATAAAGCAAAGCGCAGAGCATCATCTTCTGACTCAAACATCAAAATTTTATTGCGTACACCTCGGGAATGGGACGCGGAAGCATCAGCCACCCGAATTGAGTGAATGCCTTCATTTTCGGTGTTAACATTGAAAATTAATACAAAAACACGCATGGGCGTAATCATCTATCTTGTGTTTAGGAATCTACCTAATATTATTAAAGGTTTCAGCGGTGCATCTGAAAAACAGACAGCTATAAGATTAAATTTATTCAGATTGTTGATATGGGGGGGTGCCAATCCCATTCCCCAAATCAAAAATAGGTTTTGTATCCTGGAAGAGGCGATGGCTAACACCACGCCCCCAATGATAAGAATTTATTTCATTAGTCACCGGGTACATCCAGCCAATGGCTAAGGCCATGCTCCCCTATCAGCAAAACCATAATGAGTAAATCTCCCCATCAAAATGATCATTCCCATTCATCCCCTCACAAGAAACGCCACAAGACTCACCCCAGGCGTTTGTGGTTGGGCGCTTGGAGTCGCGGTAGCATTGTCCTGAGCGGACTGTTGCTAGTGCCAATGACCTTGTTAGCAGGGGGTGGTATATGGCGGTTGCAGCATTTCCTCCACAAAGAATTAACACCCCTAGCCGCAACCAGCATCACCAACACACTCAACCGTCCAGTCAACTTGGGAGAAGTTACAGGTTTTTCCTTGACAGGGTTACAATTTGGTGCATCTAGCATCCCTCCTACACCCACAGACCCAGACCAAGCTGTAGTGGATGCTGTGGAAGTGGGTTTTAACCCGTGGCAATTAATTTTTCAGCGTCAACTTCAGCTAGATGTCACCCTAGTTAACCCCAATATTTACATTGAACAAGATGATCAAGGGCGCTGGATTACTACTAAAATTTCGCCGCCTCGTCAAGCAGGTTTGATTAAAACTGATTTAGACAAACTCCGGTTTCGCAATGGCCAGTTGGTATTGAAACCCCAACCGGCAGATGATCAAGTCCAAGATCAGACTGAGAAATTTTCTATTACTCCTGTAGGATTTTCACAAATTAATGGCACTGCCCAACTCTTAGAAAAAAACCAACTGATTAAGTTTCAACTTAGGGGTGAAGCGGATAGTGGGGGGAGTGTTGCTATTCAAGGAGAGGTGATTCCCCAAACATTAGCATCTAAATTACAACTGCGCTCGCAAGATTTATCCGCAGATCAAATTACCGACCTGATCAAATTACCTTTTGACTTACAAACAGGTAAAGTTAATGGCAACTTGCAGATTCAACTCACCCCAGACCAGCCCCAGCGTGGCATCCCAGGGAAGCTAGTCTTAGACGGCTCCGCCCACTTGCAAGGGGTAACAATGCAAATTGCCAAGACACCGCAACCTTTTCTAAATACCCAAGGACTCATCCGCTTCCAAGGGAGGCAGATAAAACTAGATAATGTTGCTGGTAACTACAGCAAAATTCCTCTAGTAGCTACAGGAATCATTGACCTGGATACAGGCTTTAAATTAACAGGGCGTGTCAATACTGTCAGTGTGTCCCATGCTCAAGAAAGTCTCAACATCAAAGTGCCAGTAGATGTAAGGGGACAGTTACAAGCTGACTTGCAACTAGTTGGCCCCATAACTAAACCAGTCCTCTCAGGGTCAGTATCTACTGCCAAAACCGCCCTTGATAAAATAGATTTTAATTATATTACTACTAAATTTGAATTTATTCCACATAATAATTTATTTAGCTTGAGAAATATTCAGGCAGAACCCGCAGTTGGTGGAAAAATAAAGGGATTTGGCGAAATTACATTAGGAGCAACACCCCAATTAGATTTTAATTTTGCAGCTGAGAATATTTCCGGGGATGCGATTGCGCTTCGCGCTGCACCGGAGGTAATGGCACAACTTTATGAAACAATACTACCCTCTAAGAAAACATTATTTCTTGGTACTGTTTCCGCCACAGCCCAATTGAGTGGTGCTGCTGATAATGTGCAAACTCTAGTGAAATGGCGAGCCAATGAAGCCACCTATCCTGCGAGCGGTGAAACCATTCTCGCCCCAGATGGTACTGTCGCCTTTCGCAATGTACTCTTAAATGTGGCTGGTGGTATGGTGCGAGGTTCTGGTAATTTTGCCAATGGGGTTTGGCGAGGGGATATGCAAGCGGCCAGTGTCGGCTTGAAACCTTTTGTAGATCAAAATCAACTGCAAAATATCTCTTTGACCGGCGCAGCGTTTAATGGTCGTGTGATCCTCGAAGGCAGGGTAGAACCATTTCAAATTGCCACCATTCGCACCGAGGATGCCAGAATTAACATTGCTGGAGGCACAATTGCAGTTTCCGATGTCCAGTTGCAAAACCAAGAGTTTTCCGCTCAACTAGTTGCTAATGGTGTGAGACTAGCGGACATCTTCAAAGAATCTCCCCCGTCCTTGGATGGCTCCTTGGCGGGTAAGTTTCAAATAGTAGGTAACACAGAGAACTTTGCACTCAATAGTTTAAGTGGCACTGGTGAGGGACGGCTGAGTCTCCCCGGTGCCACTATAACAGCTTCTAAGATTCAATTAGCTAACGGTTTATATCAAGCAAAACTGCAAACTACTAATCTGCCTTTGCAACAGTTGCTAGCAGTACCATCTAAATTCCAGGGAGGGTTAACTGGTCAATTAAATGTAGCCGGGTCTGTTTATTCCTTTGGACTAGCAACTATTCAGGCACAGGGTGAAGGACAGTTAAATGTTGCAGGGGGTAAGATTAGGGCTGCTAATATCCAAGTAGCTAACGGTGGCTATCAGGTGCAATTTGATGCGGCAGGGGTGGAATTAAATCGGTTCAATCACCAGTTCCGCGGTGATTTGGCTGGTAAGTTCGAGGTGTCAGGTATCTTGGGGTCTACAACTTTAGCTGATGTGCGCGGGTCGGGACAAGTGGAATTGTCTCGCGGTATCCCTGCTATTGAAAGACCTTTGAGTGCCGCAGTAACTTGGAATGGTGAAAAGCTGGCTATTCAAGAAGCTACTGCTACTGGGTTAAATATCAGTGGTGATATATTTACTAATGCTCAAATCCCTGGTATACCGAAAATTACTGACTTAAATCTCCAAGTCCAGGCGCATAATTATAACCTAGAACATTTACCCATGAGTCTGCCTAATCAATTGGCTGTGGCGGGAAATCTGGATTTTAAAGGACAAATCACTGGGAATTTACCTTTACCTAATGTGACAGGAAAGGTGGGTTTACGAGATTTGGTTGTACAAAATGTCGCTTTTGAACCTTTGTTAACTGGAAATATTCAGTCAGCTAGGGGTGGCGGTTTGAGTTTAGATTTGACGGGAAATAGAGATAGGATTGCCTTAAGCTTAGATGCTCAAAATCGCCCCCAACGGTTTTTAGTTAAGCGGGAACAGTCCTTAGCTACAGGTGAAGCACAAGGAGATGATTTGGCTGTTAAGGTGGCTAACTTTCCTTTAGACATTTTAAATTTGAGACCATCGCCAAATCTGCGCCTAGGTCCTGGTACGGTGAGGGGGGTGTTGACTGGGGATTTACTTCTGAATCAACAGACTTTGACAGCTAGAGGGAATTTAGCAGTGGTATCTCCACAAGTTGGCTGGATTAAGGGCGATCGACTAGGGTTGGAATTCCGCTATGGTGATGGTGAAGCTACAGTGATCAGCAGCGAACTGGTCAAAGGCCAGAGTCGTTATGCTATGCAGGGCAATTTTGCTCAAACTCCCCAAGGTCCCCAACTCCAAGGTAAGTTGAATGTCACCCAGGGTGATATTCAAGATGTGCTCACGGTAGCGAAAATATTGGAATTACCAGATTTACAAGGGGGTGCTGTTATCCCCTCTACCTATGGTACGGCTAGAGATTTGACAACTCAACACAGGGGATTAAGTCAAACGACTCCTTTATTAAACCAACTGGAACACTTTGATAAAATCGATTCCGAGTTGACAGCACAAGCTGAAGAACGCCTCAAATCTAGTCCTATACCAGATTTGGCTGATTTAAAAGGAATTTTTGAGGGGGAGATGGCTTTAGATACTACCAACCCCGGGGGTTTATCAGTAGAATTTAATTTGAAGGGTGAAAATTTTACCTGGGGTAAAAAAGCAACCAGTCGTTTTTATAGTTTTGACAACATCATTGCCCAAGGTAATTTCCAAAATGGTATTTTGCAATTAAGACCATTACGAATTTCTGTAGACAATAGCCTTTTGTCTTTTACAGGTAATATTGGAGGTGATGATCAATCAGGTCAATTACGGGTGAGGAATTTTCCGGTACAGTTAGTAAATAATTTCCTCAAGCTCCCAATAATTGGTGTTTCAGGTAATCTCAATGGTAGTGCTGCGTTAGCCGGGAGCATTGCTAATCCTCAAACCAAAGGGGATTTGGAAGTTACAGAAGGAACATTAAATGGGGTTTCGGTGGAGTCAGCTAGAGCCAGTTTCAGTTATGCTGATGGACGCTTCAACTTTGGCAGCACTGTTTCTATTGTGGAAAGCCAGCCAATTAATATTACTGCCAGTATCCCCTATCAGTTACCTTTTGCCTCAGTCTTACCAGATAACAATCAAATTAGTCTGGATGTTCAGGTGAGAAATGAGGGATTAGCAATATTAAACCTGTTGACTAATCAGGCGGTGTTTGAAGGGGGCGAGGGAGACGTAGATATTGCAGTGCGCGGTACTCTTGAAAAGCCAATAGTAAATGGTATTGCTTCTGTAAAGAATGCTACTTTTGCCTCTGATTTACTACCGGAAAAAGTCAAAGGTGTTACCGGAAAAGTACTGTTTGATTTTGACCGCATTTTAGTAGAAAACCTCGAAGGTCAGTTCAGCCGAGGTAAAGTCGTAGCATCCGGAGAAATTCCCATTTTCAACAATGCACAACCGAATTTGGAGAATCCCCTGACTGTTAATATTGGTGAGTTAGTTTTGAATCTGGATGGCTTGTACCAAGGAGGTGCTAGTGGCAATTTACAGATTACTGGTTCGGCTCTCAACCCGGAAATTGGCGGTCAAGTGAATCTATTCAACGGTGAGGTTTTATTAGCTGCTGCTAACCCACCAGATGCTAAAAATAGTAAAGCTGCAAAAGCTTCTACCCGGAAATGGTCATCCTCTCTCCAAGAACCTACTCTCAGTCCAGGGGTTATATTTAATAATTTAGCTCTGGAACTCGGTAAAAATGTCGCAATTATTAATCCACCTCTTCTGAGCTTTACGGCTTCAGGTGACTTAACGGTGAACGGTTCCTTTACTAAACCAATACCCGATGGGACTATTAGGTTAGAAGAAGGTCAGGTGAATTTGTTTACTACACAGTTTAACCTGGCTCGTGGTTACCAACATACAGCCACCTTTAGAGGTAGTCAACCCCTTGACCCAGAATTAGATGTGAGGTTAGTCACTAAGGTACTAGACCTAGTTCAGAGTAGTGATTTCACACGCCCTAATGGTTTGGGGTTAGCAGCTTTAGAGAGTGTTCAAGTTGAGGCCAATGTCCAAGGTTTTGCCAGTCAATTAAATGAAGTCCTGGAACTGACAAGCAGCCCATCGCGATCGCAAACTGAAATTGTCGCTTTGTTGGGGGGTGGGTCGATCAGTGGTCAGGGAGGTAGAGATACTACTTTAGGCCTGATTAATATTGCCGGATCTGCGGTATTTAGCAATTTGCAGTCAGCTTTTAACGAGCTTGGTAGTGCTTTTGGCTTAACTGAACTGCGTATATTTCCGACTATTCTTTCTCAGAATCCCGAAGCCGGAAGAAACAATTCTACCTTGGAATTGGCAGCAGAGGCTGGTATTGACATTTCTCCTAAGGTTTCTGTTTCCAATATTAAAATTTTGACCGCCAAAGATCCTTCACAGTGGGGTATAAACTATCGAATTAGTAACCAATTTCGTCTACGTGCTTCCACTAATTTAGAGGATGACAGTCGTGCTGTAGTGGAGTTTCAAACGCGATTTTGAACTGACTCCAAGGGGAAAAAAAGAAAAAATTGTGAAAAATTTAGTGTTAATTTATACGATTTGTCCTGGGGATAGTTGTTATACTCATATTTAGGTTCTACCTGGGAATTATTGAAGTGGCTCTGCCACTTCATTTTTATAGAAATTTGCCTATACTAATCATTAGATTTGCTATCGCGCCACGTTGCAGGGGGTTCTCTGATTTCACTGTGCGATCGCGCTAATTGCCAAGTCTTTAACATCAGGGGTTTTTGTTGTTCCAGATGGTTAACAAATTGTATAATTGAATGGTCTGCTTTGATGGGAGTTTTCAAATCAAAATTAATGGTTTGAAAAATTTTTAGATAATCTTTAATCCAATATCTAGCTGCAATTTTAGTCAGCCACAGCAAGACGCGATTATATAACCAACCGGAAATATCCCCACGTTTCTGACTAATCAGTATAACTTTACCTTCAGATTTGCTCCCTTCCAAGAGGCGTAGAGCCACCATAATGTGAACTTGGAATAAATTCGTCCGCACAGTCACAATGTTAGTGCTACCATACCAATAGCAGATATTCTGGACAATATTTTTACACAAAGGACGAATCAGCCGGAATAAAATTGAACTTTTAGCGATAGATATTGTATTGCTGAAGATAATAGCATTTTGATTAATTTCTTGGTTGTCAAAATTAATTTTTGATGCTAGTTTGTGAACTGTATTAAAATGTTGGGCATCAATAGGATTAATCATCACCGCGTTAGGGTGAGAGTTAACCAAGAAATCATTACCAAAAGCCACATCACATTCCTTGTTTTCTAACTCTGGAACAAAGGGTAAAGGTTGTTTGGGTATGTCTCCAGTCCAAACCCAAATCATGCCATATTTCTCAGCGGTTGGCCAAGTTTTTAACCTGACGGCAATAGGCTGATCTAAACAGGGAATATTAACACAGAATCCTTGTTCATCAAACTGCCAATGATGGAAAAAACAGCGCAGTTCATTACCCTCAACCTTCCCTTGAGCCAGGTGAGCGCCCATGTGGGGACAGTAAGCATCAACGATTACTGCTCTTTTATCTTTACCACGGTAAATCGCCAATTCTCTACCCAAAACTTTGACAGGCTTTACCTCTTTGACCCGCAGTTTTTTTGATGGTATCACCCAGTACCATCCCTCAACAAAACGTTCAGGATGATTAAAAATTCTCGGTTTATGGGTTGAAATCAGGTTCTGCTTAACATTCATGTTCTAGTTTCGCTTGAAGTGAAGCGGTTAATCTAGAAATAACATGAGAATTTGGGAAAAACGGTTAATTTCAGTACCGAGAAACATAGTTGTACCAGTAAATTAATCAAGATAAGTCTTCTGTTGATATCACATTGAAGCGAGGGAATAAAATTGTTATTTTTTTGTTAATTAAATATAAAATAATTACTAGATAGATACCCGAATCTTGTACCTAGTCCTGAAGGATGTTATAGTTAGCAGGAGAATGGGTAAACTCTACCGTGTTACATCAGGATAAAAAACTGTTTTTAATTGGTCAGGTAACAAGTCTGAGTGGAATTGCCATCAGAACAATTCGCTATTACGAAAGTTTAGGCTTAATCAAATCATCAGGACGCACAGAGGGAGGTTTTCGCCAATTTTCCCTAGATGTGCTCAACCGGTTAGCTTTCATTAAAAGAGCCCAAAGTTTAGGTCTAAGTCTGGAAGAAATTGGCGATATTCTAGCTGTTTATGACCAAGGAGAACCCCCCTGTGGCGAAATTCAAGAAAAGTTAGTAGAAAAACTGTCCCGGATTGATAGCCAAATTGCTCAGTTATTGACTTTACGTGGACAAATTGGGGACTTATTGGCTGGATGGCACCATAAACCAGATCAGCAAGAGGATAAAATTTGCCCAATTATCCAATAACAGTATGGGAAGTAGATGTACAGGTTAATCTTCACCCAAAAATTCTTGATCTTCTAGGTAACGAATAGCCAAGCCATCAACCACCTTCACTACTCCTTTAGTATAGGTGGCTGCGTTGTGTGCTGCTCTCCACGCTCCCCAATTGGGAACAAAGCCGGTGAGGGTAACTCTACCATTTTCCACTACGACATTGACATCTTCAGCTTCAACAAAGGTGTTGCGTTCTAAAGCATTCTCAATAGTTCTGGCAATTTCTTCATCTTCTGGTCTCTTAGTGGGGACAACAGCTAGTTCATTGATAATATCAATTACTCCGGTAATGGCGTATGCTATGTCTTGCGCCTGAAATTTTTTCCAATAAGCGTCTACTGTCCCCCGCAAAGTTAGTAACCCACCGATAACGCTCACATCAATTTTGTTAGCATCAATATCTGGATCCCAACTAAGAGCGTTGGCTACATTGGATGCGATTTCTTCATCTATGGGAACAGGAATTGTACTAGGATACTGCACTTGTAAATGATTAATTACCTCCGATATTCCCGGTATTTCTTTTGTATCTTGTTCTGCTATGCTTTTGGCTCGATAACTAGGTACTGTTCCCCGTAGGGTGACTTTGGTATGATCAACAGTTACACCTACATCTGCCGCATTTACACGGTCGTCCCAATGCAGTTTTTCTACAACTTTAGCTTGGAGTTCTTCATCTATGGCTATAGTCATAATTACACCCGTTTAATTGCTGTGTTCTCAGTGCAGCCGCCTTAACTGACTCTAATATTAATTAGATTTGCTTTTCCTCTCTCCTGGGAGATGTATTGAAAATTTTGATTTATATACTTAGGTAAGATACCGAATTTATGGGGAAGTGAAACAATATTCAGCCCGCGTGGGCGAGCTGAATGTGTACTTAGTAAGATACAACTAGTGTTTCATCGGTGACTTTGGTATATTGGGTGACGATTTCTCGGAAGAATTGACCCTCAATAGTTTCCTGGTCTAACAATAAATCAACTAAATATTCCAAAACTTCGCGGTGATCTTGTAATAGTTGTTTTGCTTGTAGGTAGGAACTGTTGACAATTTCCCGGACTTGAGAATCAATTTTGGCGGCAATTTTTTCAGAATACTCTGATTTACTCATCCAGTCGCGCCCCAAGAAGACTTCACTGCTTTGATTTTCTAAGGACAATAATCCTAAATCAGACATCCCAAACCGTGTTACCATTTGTCTGGCCATTGTTGTAACTTGTTGCAAATCATTACTTGCACCTGTTGTTACTTCTGGCTGACCGAAAACAATTTCTTCGGCGGCGCGACCCCCCAATGTGGCGATAATTTTGGCTTTGATTTGAGAGCGGGAAATTAACCCCTGTTCTTCGTTGGGTGTAAACCAAGTTAGTCCTAGTGCTTGACCCCGGGGAATGAGTGTCACTTTCTGAACTGGGTCATGGTCTTTGAGTAGTGTGCCGATTAGGGCGTGTCCCACTTCATGGTAGGCTATGAGGCGCTTGTTTTTGCTATCGACTAAGGCCGTACCTTCCATACCTGCTACGACTCTATCTATGGCATTATCTATTTCTAGAATGGTAATTGCTTCTTTGCGTCTTCTAGCAGTGAGAATGGCTGCTTCATTGAGTAAGTTGGCTAAATCTGCACCCGTAAAACCAGGAGTTCGCCGCGCGATCGCATCTAAGGATACACTAGAGTCAATCTTTTTATTGCGTGAGTGGACTTGCAAAATTTCCGCACGTCCTTTGAGGTCTGGAGCGTCAACCATCACTTGTCGGTCAAAGCGTCCGGGTCTGAGCAATGCTGCATCTAAGACATCAGGGCGGTTAGTCGCAGCAATAATAATAATACCTGTGTTACCTTCAAAACCATCCATTTCGGTGAGCAGTTGGTTGAGAGTTTGTTCCCTCTCGTCGTTACCGCCACCGATACCAGTCCCCCGCTGTCGTCCCACTGCATCGATTTCATCGATAAATATTAAGCAGGGGGCGTTTTCCTTAGCTTTTTTAAATAAGTCCCGGACGCGGGACGCACCTACCCCCACAAACATCTCTACAAATTCTGACCCGGAAATACTAAAGAAAGGTACACTAGCTTCCCCGGCGATCGCTTTTGCTAGCAAAGTTTTACCAGTACCCGGAGGGCCGACTAATAAAACTCCTTTGGGAATGCGCGCACCTACAGCAGTAAATCTTTCTGGTTGCTTGAGGAAGGTCACCACTTCTGCTAGTTCTTCCTTGGCCTCTTCCACCCCAGCCACATCATCAAACTTGACACCAGTTTTTGCTTCCATTTGAAAGCGAGCGCGAGACTTGCCAAAATTCATGGCTTGATTAGAAGCATTGGCGGAGCGTCGGAGGAATAATAACATTAAAGCCACCAGTGGTAAAATCCACATGAGGTTAATTAACAGTCCCACAGCTAACCTGCTGTTAGCAGAGGAAACCTGACCAAAATCTACGTCTTGTTCTATGAGTGTGTTAATTAACTCAGTGTTTTTTGCTAACAGCCTGACTCTTATTGGTGGTGCATCAGGAGCTTGTCCCTTGAGATAAACCTTGGCTATCTGTTCGGTTTCGTCCAGCTCTACTTTTTTTACTTCCCCTTGTTTAGACTTATTAATTAACTGACCATAAGTCAGGGAGTCGCCCTCGGCTTTTTGCCCCCAGGCGGGAGTACCCATAAAAATACCTGGTAACATCAGTAAACTGGCGACTAAGGCAGCTGTACGCTGTTTTCTCAATGACTTTTTCCCGACATTTTCCATAATAATTACCCTTTGTCTAGTGGCATTAGCTGCGCCCTGAATTTATGCCTATGTTTTCGGCAAAAATTACTCTAACCAGAAATTATTATTTTATTATCTAGTCTAACTTCTAGACTAAGCTTAACCCACTAACTCTAGTTTCTTTGCCCGGGTATGGAATATTTGCCCATAATTCCCCGCCTAGCAGCCCAGACAGATGGGTATTAATTCCTCAGATATACTCCTATGGTAGTTCAGTCCGATTCTGTGGCATTTGACGAGAGAAATATAAATATGTATTATATAAAATAAACATAATCGTAATGACTCCGCCTTTACTATATGGTGGTGTTGTATTAATATCTTGACTTTATGGGTGAATTATGGTAAGTATAGTTGGTATTGGTGGTAGTTTAAGACCTGATTCCTACACCCAGAAAGCTTTACAAGTAGCAGCACAACGGGTAGAAGCCTTGGGCGCTGAGGTGGAAGTTTTAGATTTGCGCCAGTTAAATTTACCATTTTGTCATGGGGGAAAAGATTATTCCCAATATCCCGACGTGCAAAGGTTACGTGATACTGTAACTGGGGCTGATGGCTTGATTTTAGCCACACCGGAATATCATGGCGGTCTGAGTGGTGTTTTAAAAAATACTCTGGATTTGATGAGTTTTGATGAACTCTCTGGTAAAGTGACCGGGATGATTAGCGTCTTGGGAGGTCAGGCTAATAGCAATGCACTTAATGACCTACGCTTGATTATCCGAGGGGTACATGGCTGGGTGATACCAGAACAAATTGCTATTGGTAAGGCCTGGAATGCTTTTAGTCCCGAAGGTAAGCTATTAGATGAAAAGCTCTCGGAAAGATTTGACCAATTTGCCCAGAGTTTAGTTGATAATACTCGTAAGTTACGAGGAGTTGATTAGATATCGTCAACACCGAGAGGCTCAGATCCCCGATTTCTTTGATAAGTCGGGGGTTTTTATATTATTTGGGTTCGTGATTTTCACTGAATTTAAGCAAATATCTAGAAAATTAGCTATTTAATAGCATTTAAATTTAAATAAACTTTTTACTAAATAAATTAAATGAACTTGGTTTAATTCGTACTTTTGGTAAAAATTATCAGTTTAAAATTGGTAATAAAACAAATTTACCAGCAGAAATTATAGTTGCTGCTTGTTTGGAGTATGCGAGTCGGGTAAATTACGGCGGCAATACCATTAATATTTCTAGTTTACTTTATAATGAAGGTACTCCAGGTATGGCTTTTAAACTGACAAAAAACGTGAGGATTAAAAGATTATGATGTTAACCCAGCTATTATTAATTTAGCTAAGAATCAATTTGATATAAAAAAGCCTTTGTATTGCTTTAACGCTGAAGACCAGCAAGATTGTAACGCCATTATTTTACATCCAGATTGGGTAGAATATTTAGAAGAAAATTACACAATAGTTAGGGGTTGGGTATCTTGGGAATGGTTAAATTATATGCAGCAACAAAACCCTAGTATTCCCAATGTGGTTAATAAATTATTTATGCCACAACAAAGAGATTCTTTAGCAAATCAAACTAAATATTGGAAAACTATTTTAGATCATCAGGATATTAAATGTATTTATTCTCAAGTTCAATTAAATAAGGATGAAATCTCATTAGATCATTATTTGCCTTGGTCATTTGTTGCTCATGATCAACTATGGAATTTAATTCCAACTACAAAATCTGTTAATTCTTCTAAATCTAATAATATACCATCTGAAAAATATTTTTCTAATTTTGTTAAGTTGCAATATTTAGGCTTAGATATTTATCATCAAAAAGTTTCTCAGAGTAAATGGTTAAATGATGTTGAATCTTTTGTTGCAGAATTGAAAGTTAATCAAGCCAATGATTTATTAAATTTAGAAATTCTAACTAATGCTTACGAAAAAACTATCCAACCATTAAGTTCTTTAGCAACTATTCAGGGTTTTAGTGCTAATTGGGTTTACGCTGAGAAATAATGAACCAACATTAGTAATTTGGTTGGCATATAGTGAAGAACTTTGTGAACAAGCGGTTACAGAATTTCAAAAAGCATGGGACTGTATAGGCGATCGCACCATCTCAACTTACCGCTTCTTGGGTAGCCATGATTTAGATTTAGAACAGGCTGAAGATGATTTAATAGTAGCAGGATTAGCCAAAGTATACAACAACGCCGCTCAAAAGAGTATTGGCTTTATTTCAAAAAAAACTCTGCGTACCTCCGCGTTACCTTTGCGTACCTTTGCGTTTAAAATACTCAAAAAATGACTACACAAGAAAAGATAATTTACCTTGATTATCATGCAACTACTCCCGTTGATTTGAGAGTAGCCGAAAAAGTCATGTATTATATGACTAATGCCTTTGGTAATGCTAATAGTGTAGATCATATATATGGAGATGAAGCAGCACAAGTTGTTAAACAAACCCGTCAACAAATAGCCGAATTAATCAATGCTTCCCCCAAGGAGATTATTTTTACTTCTGGTGCAACAGAAAGCATTAATTTAGCCATTCAAGGATATGTTTCCCAACAAAATCACCCATGCAAAATCATTGTTTCTCCTGTGGAACACAAAGCCGTTTTAGATACTTGTGCTGCATTAGCGAAAAAAAAGTTAGTTGAAATAGTTTGGTTAAAAGTCAATCAACAAGCTCAAATTGATTTAGAACATCTGGAAAAAGTCTGCGCTGATGGTGCTTCACTAATCTGTGTGATGGCTGCTAATAATGAAGTGGGTACAATTTATCCTATCTCAGAAATTGGGGCGATCGCATCTTCCTACAATATTCCTTTTCTCTGTGATGCTTCCCAAGCAGTGGGTAAAATTCCCATCAACTTTCAAGACTGGGGTATTACCTATCTAGCGATTTCTGGACACAAACTTTATGCGCCCAAAGGAGTTGGTGCATTAGTCGTCAAAAAAGGTCATCACCTGCAACCTATTATATATGGTGGTGGACATCAACAGGGAATCAGATCAGGTACGCTCAACGTCCCCGGAATCGTTGGTTTAGGTGAAGCTTGTCACTGGAGACGCTTGGAGATGGAAAAAGATTTATTGCGATCGCACTTTTGCGAAACCAACTCCAAAACTTGCTACAATCACAAATACCTGATTTAGTAATTAACGGAGACTTAAACCACCGTTTATCAGGTAACTTACATATTTCTATCCCGAATATTCCTAATAGTGCGATTATTGCGAGAGTTCGCCATCAATTAGCGATTTCTACAGGTGCGGCTTGTTCATCGGGTGTTGTTGCACCATCTCACGTTTTACAAGCGATGAATTTTGCTCAAAATCTGATTGAAGGAGCGTTAAGAATTGGTATTGGTAAATTTACCACCAAAGCCGAAATAGAAAAAACATCCTCTCTGATTATCAACGCAGTCAATAAAATTCAGCAACTTCTTTAAACTCTCTCTCAAAAATCAGTTCAGTATCTTCAAGCAGCATCTCAATTACTTCACGTAAATTTTGCTGTAATTCATCCAAAGTTTCACCTTGAGAATGCGCCCCAGGAAATCCATGTACATAACCGACATAAAGATTTTTCTGTGAATCTCTCTAAATTATTGCCGTGAAAGTCTTCATGTAATTTTAACTCCAAACCTCAGTTAAATCCAACACAAATCCAGGTAAAACATCTTCCCCTGATAAACTAACAGGATGATCTAAAACTTCCACATTTTTACCACGACGATAAATTTCCACTCGTTGATTTTTGCGGTCAATCAACCAACCCAAACCAGCACCATTTTCTATATATTCTCTCATCTTAGCTTGCAACTTTTCTAGAGAGTCAGTTTTAGAACGTAATTCCAGCACAAAATCAGGACAAATTGGCGCAAAAGTTTCTTGCTGTTCTAAAGTCAGAGCATCCCATCTTTGTTTATCTACCCAAGCTGCATCAGGAGAGCGATTAGCACCATTGGGAAGACGAAAACCTGTGGAAGAATCAAAAACTTTACCCAGTTTATTTTGACGGTTCCACAGCCAAAGCTGCCCTTCTATATCTAGGTTTTTGTTGCCAGTATCACTGCCGGTAGGTGGCATAATAATTAACTCCCCCGTAGCAGTTCTTTCTAATTGTAAATCTCGGTTAGCGAGTGCCAAATCAACGAATTGCTCATAAGAAACTTGAAGTGTGAGTGTATTTGGGATATTGACAGCAATGGACGGGGTTAAGTTAGGTTGTGTCATCATTCCATCCTGAAACTGTTGCTTACGAAGACGGTTGCATTCAAATTTTCTAGTTACCTTCAGAATAACAACGAAACTTGAGCTATGGGTTCAGGTATCTGGAAAACCTCTCTTCCGCAAGGAACTACGGTGTACACACAAATGATTGAATTACTCCATTTATGTAGGGTGTGTTGTCGCGTAGCGCAACGTACTGGACTGACAAGCTTAAAAAAGTTCATTAGAATTAGGTTGGGTTAAGCGCAGCGCAACCCAACCTACTTCTAATGATGTTGGGTTTCCCAAAACCTCAACCCAACCTACAATTTTTTACTTGTGTGTATATCGTAGCTTGCACAGGAGGGGGGATTAAGTTTCCCAGTCTAATGATGATGATGATGATGGTGACTTCCCGCCAACTGGGGATTAACCGCCATAGCTTCCTGATTCATTAACTCAGCAATATGATCATTCGCCCATTCCGCCGCCATTGCCAAAAACTCTGGATTATCGTTAACACAAGCCATCTGCACATAACTCACATTAGCATACTTTTTCGCCAATGCGTGAATAATGTGATGTACATCTAAGAGAGTCTCATGGTTTTCTGTCGCAAAACCAATAGGCATAAAGATAACTGCTTTTGCGCCCAATTGAATCAAATTACTAGCAGCTTGCTCCGCATTAGGTAAAGTCCATTCAATTAAAGGCGTATCGTGGTTTAGCCAACCCACGGAAATCAAAGGATAACGGTTAATTAACTTATCCCGCACTAAATCATATAGGGCTTGACTTTCAGTAATTCCAGAAGTGAACCCTTTAGCCTTGTGGGGACAGCCATGATTCATTAACACTATACCAATTTGAGAAGGTAAATAAGCTGTACCCAAGTCAGAGGAAATCTTTTCCTCAACCAGTTTAGCCATCAAATCAATATAGTCCGCTTCATTATAAAATGAGGGGATGTAGCGCAGTCCTTTCACCCAGTGTTCTTCTGACTGAGCAACAGTGGACAAAGCATTGTTAACCTGCTCAACTGCAATACCACTAGTAAAGATGGAATCAACAACTAATAAAGGGTAAATGAGGACTTTCTCAAAACCTTGATTGTGAATTTCTGCTAAAACTTGGTGAGGTAAGAAGGGGGCGCAAAAGTTAAAAGCCTTGAAAACTTGGATACTATCCCCCCACTTAGCCTGCAAATTCTTTTCAATTCCAGCCCGTTGCTGTTCAAAAATGGCATTGTGTGGGGAAATAAAATCATGGTGGGTGTGTCCCCACTCGTGGCGGTCAAATAAGGCCAATAGCTTTGCTAAGGGCGGATAAATCCAGGTTGGTACTGGTGCAAATTTTGCAGTTAGTAGATTTAAGGCTTGTTCGTTATAGTTAGCAAAATCTTCATAGCTTTCTACCTCACCGTAGCCCATAAGTAAGACGGCTACCCGGTCTTTTCTTGGTAATTCCTCGTGAGTGTGTTGCTGTTTTTCTGGTGTGGCCACCATAATCAGTTCCTCAATATAAATCTATATAAACTCGGTTTGAGAGCCATTCACTTAGGGAATAACTCTATTGATCCGCTAATTAGTAGTTTATTATCCCATCCAGGGGGATAGGTTGATCATGGAGTTAACAATAATATATCAAAAGGCATATAAGGGTTATTACTATTTACTGAGTAGTAAAAATAGTTGTTTGATCAAGCTGGATTCCACATGAGAATTTAGTTGAGAGGACTGTTTTCAGATATCATCAAGGTAACATCAACTTACTTAGTAAATTCATGTGGGGAGTTGTCTAGTTGCTGTTACTTAGTCAAGAGTGTGATAAAGTACAAAAATCTATGAGAAATCATGGACAGCCAATTATGACTGAAGAGAAATGAGTATAATTATTTGCCCTGGAATCCATGAGCCGGGATTGACAGAAAACTTTATATCAGAATGCTTGTTTTCAGCCCCTGATAGCTGCAAACCACAAAACAGCGGTAAAATCCTGGTTTTTCCCGGTGATGGGTTATTAGTTTTATCATCAGTTCACATTCTGCAATTTTTAGGCGATCGCTTACGGAATGATTTAAAATCACCAGTAACATTCATTAGCTTTAGTGCCGGTGTGGTGGGAGCCATAGGGGCGGCCTGTTCCTGGCAATTGTTAGGTGGTAATATTAAGGCCTTTATTGCTATAGATGGCTGGGGAGTCCCACTATGGGGTAACTTTCCGATACATCGCATGAGTCATGATTATTTTACCCATTGGAGTTCTTCATTATCGGGTGGTAGACATGATAACTTTTACGCAGATCCAGCAGTAAACCATTTATCGATGTGGCGCGCGCCTCAAACAGTAAAAGGTTGGTGGATACATTCATCTGTAAAAGCCTCTCAACCCCCAGTTACCCTGACTGCAGCGGAATTTTTACAGTTACTAATCAAACGCTATGAACAATAGAATCAATCAACATGAGTGAAAACTAAACAACTCAAAATTGAAAATTCCCAAATAATAAATATCAACACCAGGAAATGAGGAGAAGCAAAGAAAATATAGCTTATTCCCCCATCTCAGTTCCAGTAGTAAATTCCCAGTATTTATAATGTTTCCCACTGAACCAGCTGCTGTCAATAACGGATTTAGCGCCCTGCTAAAAAATCGTGGTTTTATGCTCCTGTGGATTGGGCAGCTGTTCTCCCAGTTAGGAGATAAAATATTTTTTGTGTTAATGGTGGCGCTGCTGGAGAATTACCAACCGCCGACCGGGTTAGCCCAAAACTCCATGTACTCAATTTTGATGCTAGCCTTTACATTACCGGCGATTTTGTTCGGTTCTGCGGGTGGTATCTTTGTTGACCGCTTCTCTAAAAAGCTGGTTTTAACCGTCTCTAATTATATTCAAACTGTATTAATGCTATTCATTGCATTTTTACCAAGAGACTTTTTCATGTTATTGTTGCTGACTTTTGGTGTTTCCACCTTAGCCCAATTTTTCACTCCCGCTCAACAAGCTGCTATCCCGGTTTTAGTGCGAAGAGAGAATTTTATGGCGGCCAATGCGGTGTACAGCACCACCATGATGGGATCTTTAATTGTGGGTTTTGCTATTGGAGAGCCAATATTAACTTTAGCCAAAGATTGGTTAGGAGCCAGGTATGGTCAAGAAATTGTCGTCGGTGTACTATACCTATTATCAGGATTAGCCGTACAGCTGATTAACTTCGGAGCCGAAAGCAGATTATCGGGTAATGAAAGCACCAGTGTAATTAATCCTTGGGCTGACTTCAAAGCAGGTTTAGGCTATCTCACAAAAAATCCTTTAATATTAAACGCCATGCTGCAACTCACAACTTTATATTGTGTCTTTGCCGCATTAATGGTATTAACCATTAGATTAGCCGCCGACTTTGGTTTAAAGGATAAACAATTTGGCTTTTTCTTAGCTGCTGCGGGTGTAGGTATGGTATTTGGTGCAGCAATTTTAGGTCATTGGGGCGATAAATTGCATCACAAACCCTTACCCCTAATGGGATTTTTAATGATGTCCCTGGTTTTAGGGGTGTTCACTTTCACCCATAATCTCATTCTCGCTCTAGGACTAAGTGCCTTTTTGGGTGTAGGTGCTGCATTAATTGGCGTACCGATGCAAACTTTAATTCAACAGCGCACACCACCCCCCATGCACGGAAAAGTATTTGGCTTTCAAAATCATATCGTTAATATTGCCTTATCTGCACCCCTGGCAATTACTGGCCCTTTAACAGATATGCTCGGCTTAAGAATTGTTTTGGTGGCAATGAGTATTATAGTTGCAGGTGTTGGTATTTGGGCATGGAAAAACACCCGCGGAGTGCTACAAGATGTAATTTAACGTGAGTTTGAGGGATAAGAAAGCGCAAAAAGCTGGCTATATATGAATTTGCTTAACTTTTATCTGCCTAAAAAACCTGCCATTCATATCTACCCAAAAGATTTACCTGCTGTACCTCATACCATTTTTTAGTTCCATCGAACTCACGTCACGTTAATTGAACCCACCCAAAAAATTACCCACCGTCAACGGTCAAGGGTCAACAAATAGGCGATCGCCAAAATGATAAATAAATCAACCAATAAATTTAGCCGCTGTCAACGGTCAACGGTCAACGGTCAACCGTCAACCGTCAACAGTTACTTATTCACCCGAGCAAACTAGAGATAAAAGCATTAATTTTGGCTCCCGTGTTTCTCGGTCCTGTGAGTTCACTGGTAAACAGATTAAAGGTAGTTTCTAGAATGGCATTGACGTTAGGATTATTCTTGAGTAACAATGCTTGACGAATTAAGAAAATATCCCCTCCTGTCACTTGACCATTACCATCAACGTCAAAGGCTAATTTGTTGACCCCATTCGCGATCGCACTTCTCAAAGCTGTACCTGTGGTGTTTGTGGCTCCCACAGTTTCAGTGCTAAACAGATTAAAGGAACTTTGCAGAATCGCATCGACGTTAGGATTATTCCGTAACAGCAGATATTGGTCGATCAACAATAAATCAGCACCGGTCACCTTACCATTACCATCAATATCGGCGGCGAGTCCACTTACTGTTGTTACAAAGGTAGTCACAGAACTGGCGCGATCGCTATCAGTAGCAGTAATGGTGACGGTTTGACTTTCATCAGGTCCATTAGTGCTGTTAAAATTCCAACTCCAAGTACCATCTTGATTAGCTGTGATTGCACCCACAGAAGCAGTTAGAGTGACGGTATCATTACCTCTATCACTCCAAGTACCACTGTTAACTGCTGTCTCACCTTTGGAAACAGTAATACTGTTATTATTCACGCTTATTTCTGGGGCGACATTTTCCACCGTGAGGTTAAAGGTAGTCTCGGAGGTGGCGCGATCGCTGTCAGTAGCAGTGATGGTGACGGTTTGAGTCCCATTTGGACTATCAATACTGTTAAAATTCCAACTCCAAGTACCATCTTGATTTGTTGTGATTGCACCCACAGAAGCAGTTAAGGTGACTATATCATTGCCTCTATCACTCCAAGTACCACTGTTAATTGCTATTACCCCTTCGGAAACAGTAATCCTGTTATTATTCACGCCTATTTCTGGGGCGACATTTTCCACCGTGAGGTTAAAGGTAGTCTCGGAGGTGGCGTTATCGCTGTCAGTAGCAGTGATGGTGACGGTTTGACTTTCATCAGGTCCATCAGTACTGTCAAAATTCCAACTCCAAGTACCATCTTGATTAGCTGTGACAGTACCCACAGAAGCAGTTAGGGTGACTGCATCATTACCCGCATCACTCCAAGTACCGCTGTTAACCGCCGTGTCACCTTTGTAAACAGTGATACTGTTATTATTCACGCCTATTTGTGGGGCGACATTGGACACCACAATATTGAATTGCTCGGTAAGGAATGCCCCATCACTATCTGTTACGGTTAGGGATGCCTGATAAATGCCATTATTGGGGTAAGTATATTTGACATCGGCACCCTTTAACTTCTGATTAGAACTTGTATTATTACCAGCAGCAAAATCCCAAACATAATCTAATTCGTTATCTACATCAGTGGCTAAGGCGCTAAAACTGGCTTCCTCTCCCTCATTTAAGCTGGTGGGAACTGTCAGATTGACAATATTGGGTGCCACATTTTCCACCGTGAGGTTAAATCTACTCTCGGAGGTGGCGCTATCGCTATCAGTAGCAGTGATGGTGACGGTTTGAGTCCCATTTTGTCCATCAGTGCTGTCAAAATTCCAACTCCAAGTGCCATCTTCATTAACTGTGACAGTACCCACAGAAGCAGTTAGGGTGACTATATCTTTACCCGCATCAATCCAAGTACCACCGTTAACCGCTGTGTTGCCTTCGGAAACAGTGATACTATTATTATTCACGCTTATTTGTGGGGCGACATTGGCTACCGTGAGGTTAAAGGTAGTCACAGAAGTGGCGCGATCGCTGTCAGTAGCAGTGATGGTGACGGTTTGACTTTCATCAGGTCCATCAGTACTGTTAAAATTCCAACTCCAAGTACCATCATTGGTTGTGACAGTACCCACAGAAGCAGTTAGGGTGACTGCATCATTACCCGCATCACTCCAAGTACCGCTGTTAAACGCTGTGTCACCTTCGGAAACAGTAATCCTGTTGTTATTTACGCCTATTTCTGGGGCGACATTTTCCACCGTGAGGTTAAAGGTAGTTTCGGAGGTGGCGCTATCGCTATCAGTAGCAGTGATGGTGACGGTTTGACTTTCATCAGGTCCATCAGTGCTGTTAAAATTCCAAATCCAGGTACCATCTTCATTAACAGTCACTGTACCCACAGAAGCACTTAGAGTGACTATATCATTATCTATATCACTCCAAGTACCACTGTTAACTACTGCATCACCTTCTTTTGTGATGATGGTGTTATTTTCTATGGATATCTGCGGAGGAAGATTATTCACAGTCACCTCAGTACTTAAGGATGCTCGCCCTCCATCATCATCAGTGACAGTAAAAGTCACTGGATAGATACCATTTTTGGTGTAGGTGTGGTTAATCTTGAATATATTCTCAATTCTTGTACCATCGCCAAAGTCCCAAATATAAGTGTGGGCATCATCGCCAAAATCGATAAAGTCACCTTGAAACTCTATGGTGTCTCCCTGATTAATTTCTAGTTGACTGGCATTAATGACTAAGTTTTTGGGAGCACTATTGTTGATAGTTAACAGAATGATATCTTCCAGGATAGTCTCTTCATTAGTATCAGTGGCTCTCACGGTCAAATTATAAAAGCCATTGTCACCAAAACCCAAATCATACAGGGTAAACCAGTCTTTGACTTCCGCAATCAAATTATAGGAATTAGCTCCCTCCTCTAGCAGAGTTACGGTGACACCATCAATTTCTTGTTGTCCATTATTTGCAGCGGGGAGTTGGCTGATATCAATGGTGGTAATCAGAACATCGTCCAAGAGTAATTCCACAAACCTGATTTGGGTGATATCTCCCTTAATATTAGCTTCTAACTTCAAAGGATCGCCTTCAGAAATGGGTTCTACTCTGTCAATCATCATGTTGACTGATGGTGTACTACTGGCTGTGAGGCTCCTAGCCCCGGTTTGGGTGTTTAATTGTGGTATGCCTAAGCCTAACCGAATATTTTGATAACTAACTGCGCCATAGTTTTCCCCTCTGACTTTGATGCTACCAATCAGATTATTAATCAGATTATCAATCTCATTACCAGCGGATCTAAATTCCAGTAGATTTTCTCCGTTACCGCCGTTTAAAATTACATTGGCTCCGGCTTTGATATTTTCGCCGTTGACTCGGAACTTATCGCTACCACTTCCTGTGTTAACCGTAAAGGTATCATTCTCATTGGCACTGTCGAGGAATATTTCGTTGTCTCCGCTACCAGTCTTAACGGCTACATGAGATTTGATAGTACTGGCGATGAGGTTGATCCTATTCCCTCCATCCCCTAGGTTAACTGTGGTTCCATCGACTCCAGCCAGGGTGATGGCATTTTGGTTAAAATCAGCGGTAATATTGTTAATACCTTTGGTATTAACAATTGTCAGTTGGTTTTCCCCTATCCCTGCATCAATGTTACCACCTTTGGCAATAACACCTGAAATTTTGATGTTATCCGCCCCCGCACCACTATTAATAGTCAGGTTAGTGACATTTTCACCATTACGTACATTTATGAAATCGCCATCACCCAGAGAGGAGATAGATACATTACCCTTAGGTTCGACTAAATCAATAGTATTGAAACCTTCTCCGGTGTTAATGTTTAAATTCTGGACTGTAGGAGCATTTTTCTGTTCAATCAAGTCACCCTGACTACCAGTATTAATGGTGAGGGTTTGCAGTTTGTCAAAGGTGACAATGAATTTTTGCGGTTGTGCATCTGGGACAAAATTAAACTTGGTAATACCAAAGTCATTAGCTAGGGGTGGAGCCAGGGGGTTTGTGGATACAACAGCAGAAACATAGGCATCCCCATCATTAGCCACAATATCAGTGGCGGCGGTTAAACTTCTGTTACGAACTATTTGCAGTAGTTGCAGTCTACCAGTATTCTTGTCAATCTCCAGTCCCGGTAGGGTATTGATCTCGCCGCTGGTGACATATAGGAATTGTCGATTATCAGTGCTAGTAATGGTTAAATCTGCTGCTCCCTTAAAGCCCCTGATGCCTGATGTGCCATCCCGCAGGATTTGGATGGGTTGGTAAGTCTGCGTTGTGGTATCTATGACAAGTTTGCCTTCAGCATCCAGTGGAAATACAGCCAGAGTACCAGTGTGGGCGCTCAAGGTATAGATGAACTTATCAGTGACTGCAAGATCACTAATTCCCCTCATGACGTTCCGAACTGTGACATCTGCCCTGGTTAGCCGTTGCACTTCCTGGAGATCCGTGGCATTGAGAACCACTAACTGATTATCTTGACGACTGATGGCATATACTTTGCTACCGTCTGGACTTAATTCAATGGCTGTGACTTCTTTGAGGCTGTCAGTGAGGAAGGCAGGCTGTTGAAGAGTTAGTTTACCAGTTACTGGGTCATGGTGGAAGAGCAATACCCCTGCTTGTCCTGAATTATCAGAATTATTAATGGGGGAAACCCCTGCAAATACCTGGTGATTGACACCTGTAGTTAGGGTGGTAATGGTTTGGGTACCGGTGCCTCTCCAGGAAGCTTCTGGGTTGATGGTGAGTTTACCAGTGTTGGCATCACGGTTAAATACGCTGATGGCTTCCTCGGTGGCTCCTGCTAGATAAACATAATTACCATCGGCGCTAATTGTCACTGCTGTTGACTCATCCAAGCCCTCTATTTGCACAGTGCCATCTCGGAAGATTTGTTCTTGAGTTATATTGCTGGTATTGACGACCACAAGGGCATTGAGTTGGTTGACACCGTAGAGATGTTTGCCGTCGGGACTGATGGTAATATCAGTTAGTCCTGTGGGGCGGATATATACAACTTCATCATCCTTGAGGTTTTGACCAGATATGGTATTCACTAACCTGGGGTAATTCAAGGCAGCATTAATGAAAATACTATCATCATCGGGAATCAGAGTCGCCCAAATTTGTCCATCACCTAGTCGGGTGAGGGGTGTGCCTCCGGCTAATAAGGGTTTTAAGAAGTCTTGATTGGTTTGATTTAAATCTATGCCCAATTGCGGGTTAAAGATATTCTCCCCGGAGACATTGATAAACAGCAGCATATCAAAGTCTACATTACTGTCTACATCAAAGTAGTTGACGTTGTACTTACCGGGAGCTATATCCACACGGTAAATAGCGGCTAAGGCATCCTCGGGAATATCCCCGGCTATGCCTAAATCTGCGATGCTTAAATCCAGTAACCCATGGACATTGGCACCGCCAATGAGATCAGCTATGAAGGGAGTTGCTACGGTATTATCGGTAATGAAGGGATTACTAGCCCGGACGCCGTCGAATTTTTGGATGGGAGCAGTACTCAGCAGTTGACGTGGTTGACCGGGAATTTGATAGTCAAGCTGAATACCAGCGGAACCAGTATGTTCAAATAGCTCCACGCGGATATCATGAATACCAGGACTTAAAGCTATTTGTCCTGATTTTTCTGAAAATCCATGTAACCCCCCATGATCAACTACCAATTGGTTGTTGATATACAGCCTAGAGCCGTCATCACTGCTCAGGAAGAAAGTAACTGTCTCATTCTGGTTATTGCCAGTGTTAATGAGTTCAATTTTACCCGTCCACAATACAGCAAAGTTATCTACGGGGGGATTTTGGAGGTTAAACCCTGAAAAGGGTTGAGTTGTATTACTTTGTTGAACTACCCCTGTGGTTTGAGAAGCTATGGGAGTTAAGGAACTGAAGTTAGGGAAGGTTGTGATGGCACCACCTGTGGTATACAGATTGGCTTGCAGTTTCTCACTGGTAATGTAAACAGCTTTTATATCGGGAGTACCTGATAATTGACCATTATCAACGGTGTTACCTCCTAAAATCAGTCGTCCGGGTCCACCGGAATTTCCTCCAGAGCTAGAGCCGCCAGATACGTTGACGGAGGCTTTGTCAACGTCCAGAACCGATGCCATGAGCTTGACTGTGCCCCCAGCGCCGCCACCACCGGCACCACCAGTACCACCGGTACCACCGGTACCTCCAGTACCTCCAGCACCTCCAGAGCCTCCAGAGCCTCCAGTACCGCCCTTAAATCCTAAAACGTTATTGTTTGGATCAGTACCAGAATTGCCACCAGCACCACCAGCACCACTACTACCACTGGTGCCAGCAGAGCCATTATTACCTCTATTACCATCACCTCCTAGGGATTTGAGTTGTGTGCCATCCTTTGCAGAGATTTTGCCTTGAGCGACAATTTCAAAAGCTCCACCACCAGCACCACCAGAACCGCCATTACCACCAGAACCGCCATTACC
>NZ_JANQDF010000101.1:0-11481 GCF_029891675.1 Anabaenopsis tanganyikae CS-531 | reverse complement strand
GAACAGGGAACAGGGAACAGGGAACAGGGAACATGGAACAGGGAACAGGGAACAGGGAACAGGGAACAGGGAACAGGGAACAGGGAACAGGAAACAGGAAACAGGGAACAGGAAACAGGAAAGTTGGGAATTAAGATTAATGTAGAGACATTCCCGAGAACGTCTCTACTAGTATGCCAGATTGCTGCCGGCGACAATTAGAAACCCGTTAACTTAATGCCTCGGCACCACCGACAACTTCTAAAAGCTCTTGGGTAATAGCCGCTTGTCTAGCTTTGTTGTAGGACAAGGAAAGAGTTTTAATCAACTCCCCGGCGTTGTCACTAGCATTATTCATCGCCGTCATCCGGGCGGCTAACTCACTAGCTGCGGACTCTTGCAGAGCGCGCAATAGCTGATTACTCAGATACAAGGGTAATAAAGAATCCAGAATTTGTACAGGGTCTTGCTCAAAAATCATATCCCGTGGTAGGGGACGAACTTGGCTAGTTACCCTTTGCCGTTCTACCTCAAACTGACCCCCACGGGTAGTGAGGCGGAAAATTTCATCATCTGGCGCTTCCAAACCTTGAGGGTCTAAAGGTAACAAAGTTTGAACCACAGGACGGGAGCTAACCAAAGAGACAAACCTGGTATAGATTAATTCTATCCTGTCAACACTTTCGGAAAGAAATAAAGAAAGCAGTTGGTCACCAATTTCTGTAGCTTCTGCTGCTGTAGGAATTTGTTCCAAGCCCGTGTAAGTCCCATCAATAGGTTGTGAGCGCCGTTGGAAATACTGAATGGCTTTACGTCCTACCAAGACATACTTGTAACTTACACCTGACCCTTGCAGTTCCTTAGCACGGTTTTCTGCCCGACGGATAATATTAGTATTGTAACCGCCACATAAACCGCGATCGCCGGCAATTACTAATAGTCCTACGGTTTTAACTTCCCGTTTTTTGAGTAGGGGTAGGTCTACGTCTTCAAACCGGAGACGGGTTTGCAAACCATACAACACCTGTGCAAGGCGGTCAGCGAAGGGACGGGTGGCGGTGACTTGTTCTTGGGCGCGACGGACTCTAGCAGCTGCTACGAGTCGCATGGCTTCTGTGATTTTTTTAGTGTTTTTGACCGACTGAATGCGATCGCGTATTGCTTTGAGATTGGGCATGTTGGTTGACGGTTGACGGTTGACGGTTGACGGGTAACTATTGACTTTTTACACAGTAAAAAGGTCAATAGTGAACCCATTACGCTGTTGCTTGGAAGGTCTTCTTATATTCAAGCAGCGCAGCTTTGAGGGCGGTTTCTTCCTCGTCACCTAGTGCCTTTTTGGTGCTGACTGCTTCAGTATACTCAGGTTTACCTGTCTTCAGGTATTCTCTGAGTCCCTTGGTAAAGCTAGTTACTTTCTCTGTGGGGATATCATCTAGATAACCATTAATACCAGCATATAGAATTGCTACCTGTTCGTATACAGACAGAGGAGCATTTTGGGGCTGTTTGAGTAGTTCCCGTAATCTTGCACCCCGTGCTAGTTGGTCTTGGGTGGCTTTGTCTAAGTCAGAAGCAAACTGAGCGAAGGCTTGGAGGTCGTCAAACTGGGCTAATTCCAATTTAACCTTACCGGCAACCTTTTTCATGGCTTTGGTTTGGGCGGCGGAACCAACGCGGGATACAGAGATACCGGGGTTAACTGCGGGACGAATCCCGGCGTTGAATAAATCTGAAGACAAGAATATCTGACCATCTGTAATAGAAATTACATTGGTGGGGATATATGCAGAAACGTCACCAGCTTGAGTTTCAATAATGGGGAGAGCAGTCATACTACCCTTACCTAACTCGTCGCTGAGTTTAGCTGCGCGTTCTAATAGGCGGGAGTGGATGTAGAATACATCACCAGGGTATGCTTCCCGTCCGGGTGGACGACGGAGCAGGAGGGACATTTGGCGATAGGCTTGGGCTTGCTTAGATAGGTCATCATAGACTACTAAGGTGGCTTTACCTTTGTACATGAAGTACTCGGCTATGGTGGCTCCTGTGTAGGGGGCGAGGTATTGCAGGGTAGCGGGGTCGCTGGCGTTGGCGGCGACGACTACGGTGTAGTCCATTGCGCCTTTTTCTTGCAGGGTTTGGACGACGTTAGCTACAGTGGAGGCTTTTTGACCGATGGCTACATAGACACAAATTACATCTTCTGATTTTTGGTTGATGATGGTGTCGATGGCGATCGCCGTTTTACCTGTTTGACGGTCACCAATGATTAATTCCCGTTGACCCCGACCCACAGGAATCATAGAGTCAATAGCGGTGATACCGGTTTGCATGGGTTCATGTACAGACCGACGGGCGATGATACCGGGGGCTGGGGATTCAATTAACCGAGTTTCGGTGGTGTTAATATCTCCCTTCCCGTCGATGGGAAGACCCAAAGCGTTGACTACGCGGCCAATCATGGCTTCACCTACGGGAACCTGAGCAATTCTCCCGGTGGCGGTCACAGAGCTACCCTCTTGGATATTCAGCCCTTGACCCATAAGCACAGCGCCCACGTTGTCTTCTTCTAAGTTTTGGGCGATACCTACGGTACCATCTTCAAATTCCAGGAGTTCCCCAGCCATGGCTTTTTCTAGTCCATAGATGCGGGCGATACCGTCACCTACTTGAAGAACTGTACCAACATTAGCAACCTTAACCTCTTGGTCGTATTGCTCGATTTGCTGCTGAATAATGCTGCTGATTTCGTCCGGTCTAATTGAAATACTCATAAGTCTATATTGTTTTGTTTGGTGGTTGGTTGACGATTGACTGTTGACTGTGTTTTGCGGTTAACGGTGAACTGTCAACGGTGAACGATGCGTGACTAATTACCAGTTAAGCGCAAAGAAAGACGGCGCAACTGACCGCGGAGGCTAGCATCAATTACTTGGGAACCGACTTTAATGATTACACCACCAATTAAGTCGCTATCTATTTTGGTTTGTAGCTCCACTTGGCGGGCGTTGGTGATGCTGAGAACTTTTTCTACTACTGCTTGCTGTTGAGCTTCACTCAGGGGAACTGCTGAGATTACTTCTGCTAGCGCTGTTTGATTTAGTTGTCGCAGTAAAACCAAGTACTGGTTTAATACTGCTTCCAGAAAGGCTATGCGGCGTTTGTCTACTAGTAACAACAGGAAGTTACGTAGGTAGGGGTTACCACTTTCGCCAAGTATTTGTCTAATCAGAACTTTTTTGTTTTCGCCTTTAATAAAGGGGTTAGCAATGAAGTTCTGTAGGTCCTGATTTTCCTGGAATAGGGCTAATAAGCTGCGTGCATCTGCGCCAATCTCTTCTGTGAAGTTTTTTGATTGGGCTAGGGATAGAAGAGCTTGGGAATAAGGGCTGGCTATTTCGTCTGTAGCTATTTTACTGGTCATGCTTCGCCTCCTAGTTGGGCAATGCTGCGGTCAATCAAGATTGTCTGCGTCTCTTGAGCTATACCGCTTTTAAGTTCTGATTCAACTTTTTGCAGTGCTTGAGCAACTACCCGTTGCTGTAACTGGGCGATCGCTTTGTTCAGGTCTGCGTTGAGGTCTGCTGCTCCTGCTGCTTGTAGGCGTTCAATATCTATAGCCGCTTGAGCTAATATCGCCTCTCCCGCCGCTTGGGCGGTGGCTTGAGCGGCTTGTTTGATTCTTTGCGCTTCTGCTTGGGCTGCTTCTAGGTTCTGCTGTGCTTGTTTGAGTTGCTGCGCTGCTTGAGCGGCGCGTTGCTCGGCGTTTTTAATTGCTGTTTCGATGTTGTCGCGACGAGTTTTTAGGGTTGTACCTAGTACTTTGCGTCCGAAAACTAACAGCACTGTAATAATAATGGCAAGGTTAATTAGGTTTGTGTCAAATATATTAGTATTTAGACTAAAACCACTATGTTCACTTGCCTCTGTTAGGTCAGTTCCGACGGCGATCGCTTCCGCCATCAACGGTAAAAAAGTCCCCATGATTTTTCATCCACAACGGCGCTGCCAAGGTTTAAGATTACTGACATCCTTAATTAGACACCTTCAGCCTTCCGGTTTCTAAGGGCGGGGGTGTCTTTTATGTCAGTTAATGATTCCAAGTTGATTTTTCCTTAGCTGCGACTAACTAGGTCTGCTCCTAGGAGCTTTTCTAGTATTTGGCGGCTGAGGGTGTCTACTTGTTGCTCTAATGAAGCGAAGGCTTCTTGTTTTTGCTGCTCAATTTGACTGGCTGCTTGTTCTTTCTCTACTTGGGCTTGTCGTTGCACTGCCGCTATTTTCTCGGCTGCAATTTTTTGTGCCTCTGTTTGAGCATCCGCAATAATTTTCTGTGCTTCTTTTCTAGCACCCGCTAGAGCTTGTTCATATTGCTCTGCTAGTTTCTCGGTTTTAGATAAGCGTTCCTGTGCTTCTAGTTGATTGTTGCGGATGTAGTCATTCCGGCCATCAATGGCGTTACCCAGGGGCTTGTAGAGTGTTGCGTTTAGGAGTAGGGCTAGAATTAGAAATTGAATTGCCATTAAGGGAAGGGTGGCGTCTAGGTCAAACAGTCCCCCTTCTTTGGCCAGTTCTTCTACTGCTAATAATGAGATCCAGTGTGTCATGGTTGCTATTTTCTCTCTAATATATTAGTCCTGAGTCCTGAGTTGTTCAGCTGTGAGTTAAAGGTGTTTAACTTGGCTTTGACTCAGTACTCAGCACTCAGTACTTAAGATTTAGTACTGATTATGAGAAGGGGTTAGCAAACAATAGTACTAGAGCTACTACTAGTCCGTAGATGGTTAGAGCTTCCATGAATGCCAAGCTCAGTAGTAATGTGCCGCGGATTTTGCCTTCTGCTTCTGGCTGACGGGCTATACCTTCTACCGCTTGTCCAGCAGCGTTACCTTGACCAATACCAGGTCCGATTGCAGCTAAACCAACAGCGAGAGCAGCAGCTAGGACGGAAGCGGCAGCAACTAATGAATCCATGATATTTTTTTCCTTACTTTATGGGTTTGAATGGGTCTAGATGTTGTCGTCTGTTAGTTATTACAAGCAACAAACTGACAGATTGATGTTTGAGGGTTTTTAATGTCCCTCGTGTTCTTCGCCGTGGTGGTCTTCCATAGCTTCGCCGATGTAGGCGGCCGCTAGGGTGGCGAAGATGAGCGCTTGAATGGCGCTAGTGAATAGCCCCAAAGCCATTACTGGTAAGGGTACAAATAGGGGTACTAGTAGTACCAACACACCAACCACCAGTTCATCAGCCAAAATGTTACCGAATAACCGGAAGCTGAGGGACAGGGGTTTGGTGAAATCTTCGATAATTTTGAATGGCAACATGAACGATACTGGTTGTACGTAGTTGCCAAAGTACCCCAAGCCTTTTTTGCTGAATCCTGCATAAAAATATGCTAGGGATGTGAGCAGTGCTAAGGCGACTGTGGTGTTGATGTCGCTGGTGGGTGCTGTTAGTTCACCTTCTGGTAAGTGAATCAATTTGAATGGAACTAAGGCTCCTGACCAATTTGAGACGAAGATGAATAAGAACAAGGTGCCAACAAAGGGTACCCAGGGGCGATATTCTTTTTCACCTATTTGGTTTTTCGCTAGGTCTCGAATAAATTCGAGGGCGTATTCCATGAGGTTTTGGATACCGCTGGGGATTCTTTTGATGTTACTGCTTGCTGCGAGGGAGGCTAGCACCAGGACGCCAATCACAAACCATGAGGTGAGAAAAACCTGACCGTGCAGCTTGAGGTTGCCTATTTGCCAGTATAGATGTTTTCCTACTTCCAGTTCCGCGAGGGGGAAGGTGTAGGGGTTCAGAAAATTGAGCATTTTCTTTGCATATCAATGGGTTCTCCTGTCTTTGTTGGATAGGAGTAGCTTGTTTTTGCGGTGGGGATGTCCCTGACGCGGTTTGGTTTTTTGTGACTCTGGCTAGTCGGAGACAAAAGCCGTTTTGATGACGTAGATGATGAGTGTGGCTTTGTAGGTGAGAAACCCCAAGAAGATGGGGAGTATTTGGAGTTGGTTTAACCGCGATGCTAGCAAGATTAGGATGACTAGTAGTGCTAGCCGGGTTTTACTCAGGGACTGTTTTTCTCGACCTAAACGCTCAACATCTCTGGACAACATTTTCAAGTAAAGCACACCTGCGCACGCCCCTAACAAATAATTCAGGGCAATGTTAAGAGAATAGCCAATCCACACAGAGACAAAAATTATCCCCGTTAAGGCAAGTGTGATGAGCAACAGTTCCTGATAGAGTCGATAAAACTCTGCCATGGAAGAGTTGGCTGGTTCTGTGTCCTCAAAACCAGATTTCCCATCTTGTTGTGTTGTCGCAGTGGGGTCAATTGAATCTTCAGACAAGCTCACGAGACTTGAAACCAGTACAGCTAACTTGTAATGACTGCACATTCAGTCAGCTGAATCATATCACGATCAGGTAACAATACTTTAGAAAAAAACAATTAACTTCTTGTCATGATCAGACTGGGGGTAGAAGTCCCGCTATGTCTTGTTGATGTTTATTGCTTTTTTTTCACATTCATGGTACTGTAACAGGACTAAAATTACTGCTTTAATTAAAGTGGTGTTAATATAATTACCTGTTGTTCCAGGAGTGTCCTGATTTGTTTTAAGGTGATTTCCACTGTGGCTAAAATTTCCCCCACGGTTAAGTTACCATCACAGTTTTGCAGAAATTCTAACTCTGGGTCTGACAGGTTTATTACTTGATAGTTGTAATTAAATATACATTTACTTGGGAATCCATCAAGACAAGGGTTAAGTTCGGGAGTGGCTTGTAAGATTGAGTTATCCTCTGACCAGTCGGATTTGACTAGGGGGGGACGACTGAGGAAAAATTCATAATGGGTAACTTCTGGGTCTAGTAATTCTATCAGGCGGTATTTTTGGCGATCGCTCAAACTTTGTACCCGTTGGATAATATCTGGAGCTTTGGCTAAGAGTCTATCTAACTGCCAAAATCCTGGATTAGAAAAACCGGTAAACTCTAAACCAGAAGCATCAATTAATTCAAATAGTGTATCAATGTTGTAATCAATCTCCTGGGGATGAAGGTACATATCCGCAAAACATTCATCCTTGTGGTTCTCTAATGACCAGAGTTGTTTTTCCCGCTTGACAATTCGGTTATTTTCTGGTAAAGCGGCGAATATTTGTCGCCCCACTTGTACCCCATCACGGTAATCGCCTTTTTTCTCACCTTGAACCAGGGCGATCGCCTTTTGCATGAGTTGAATTTCCCAACGTCCCAACTCCCCATAGACAAAAATGTGCATCAGTCCACCGGGGGCGAGTTTTGTGGCTAAAGCTTGGAGACCGCGAACGGGGTCAGGTAAATGATGCAACACCCCCACACAGTTAATCAAATCAAACTCACCGGGTAACTGTGCCACATCATACAAGCTCAAGTGATGAAACTCCACCCGGTCAGCGCCGGAACTTTGACAGCGTTTTTTAGCCACTTCCAAAGTACCAGCACTTAAATCAATACCCACCACCTGAGCTTGGGGGTTGAGGTGTACTAAATATTCTGTCCCCACACCGGAACCACAACCCGCATCTAAAATGCGGATATTTTGCTTTACTGGTTTACGTCCCGTGCAGAAATTGTAAGCAGCTGACCAATTCCAGCGCCAATTATACCCAGGGGGTGGTTCATCTAATATGGGTTCTGGGGGGAAGGGATAAGTATCGTAGAGTTTAGCAACAGCAGTACTAACAGTTTGGGAGTCGGACATAATCAGGAAAAACGCAGCATTTTTGAGTTTAGCTGATTGGGAGAATTATTCATCATCAGGTAAACCAATTCCTTGAGTTTGTATCAGTTGGTACAACCTAGCCAGTCGTGACTCAGCGGAATCAGCCCGTTGTTTTTCCTGTTCTGCGGGTGTAGGTATCCAATTATTATCCCGATCATACCAACGTAACCACAATCTGGTTAACCCCTGGTATTCTCCCTCCCACAATCCTAAACCCAGTTCTGGTTCTTCTAACCATAGCCCTCCCCCATTCATAGCTAGAGGTTGATAGCGGTTCATCATTAACCCAAAACATTGCAACTCGTTAGTATAACGGTTGAAGACAAAATAATAGGGGACTCTCAAAATTTGCTCATACACTGACCATTTATTAGGTGGTTGGTTGACCTGTGATCTGGGTCCTAAATCTTCTGCTTCCGTACCTGGTGATATGAGTTCAACTACCACAAAAGGATTAGTTCCCTCCTGCCAAGTCACATAACTTAACCGTAGGTCTGTTTGGTGATGAAACCGCGATACCCCCAAAACAGCAAACCAGTCTGGGCGTTTATACCATTGGCTATGTAGGGGGTGGTAGTATAAGTTTAAATCGCTGGCTGTAAAAATATTATCTTCTGGATAACTAGGGGGGCGAAAGGTGCTGCGCAGTAATTCAGATTGTAAAAGGTGAAACTCGTCTGGCAAACCCGGCTCCTCCTGATTTTCGCTTGGTAAATCATACATAGTTGGTAATGTTTCTTGCGGAGGTAAGGGCGAGTCTGTTTGATGCATCTTCATTTACTCTCCTGTGCTGCTGACGGAATTACTGAACTTGAATGATCAGGGTTAAATCATGGCTAGGCGATCGCCTGACCGAGGGAAGTGTAAATAATCTATTGGGAGAATATTTACAGGATGTTTTAAAAGTTATCATTATCATGAATAGTGTATCAAATATTGACCCCACCCTAACCCTCTGCTTGTAAGGGGAGGGGATTTGATTTTATTGTTTTGTGTGTGTTCGGTGTGTTCCCTGTTCCCTGTTCCCTATGAAAAACTTATCAAACAACCTCTTACAGAGTTTACACAGTTCTGGTAAAAAAATTTAAGTTAACTCCTACACTAAAAGCTAAAATTGTCATACAATCTTAATTAAGTATTAAGTATTGGAAGACACTACACTAGGAGTATCTCAATGGCTTTAGGAATGCCTGAATTTGCTGATAACCCAGAAAATCGCTGCCCTGTGGTACTATTACTTGATGTATCTGGCTCCATGTCAGGCAGACCCATTGAAGAGTTAAATAGAGGTCTTGCTACCTTTCAAGCTGATGTGCTCAAAGATGGACAAGCATCAATGAGTGTAGATGTGGCTATTGTCACCTTTGGACCGGTGCGGCTGACACAGGACTTTGTGAGTATCACCGGTTTTACACCCCCGCAGTTAAGAGCAGAGGGTTTAACCCCCATGGGTGAGGCCATTGAATATGGTTTGGATTTGTTGGAACAACGCAAGCAAGCATATAAAAGCCATGGTGTTTCCTACTATCGCCCTTGGGTATTTTTAATTACAGACGGAGCGCCCACAGATGATTGGACCTATGCAGCACACAGGTTAAAGGATGCTGAGGTTAATCGTAAATTATCCTTTTTTGCCGTTGGTGTAGAAGGTGCTGATTTTGAGACCTTGAAACAAATTACCCCAGAGCGTCCCCCGTTGAAACTGAATGGTTTAGATTTTGGTTCCTTGTTTGTGTGGCTTTCTGCTTCCATGAAACGAATTTCCCAGAGCAAAGTGGGTGAAACTGTGGCATTACCCGCCGCGGGATGGGGTCAAATTCAAAGTTAAATAACAGTTAAATACAGCAGATTTCATCTGAGTAAGGTACAGTTGGGCAAGATGCCCACCCCACAATATTTTTACACTTAATATCTGTATTTTATCTAGGTAGAAACTGCTGTAACAGTTGAATGAAAGTTAAATAACAGTTAAATATTTGAGGGTTAATTGTGGGTTGGAAAGCAATTTCTCGGTCTGAGGTGGGAACTAGTCACAGACAAGAAAACATACCTTGTCAAGATTATGGGGATTATCGCCTCTTTGGGGATGTCATTGTAGGTGTGGTAGCTGATGGGGCGGGGAGTGCTAAATATTCTCATGTGGGTTCTGAATTAGCGGTAAATACCGTAATTGATTGGTTTGCGAGAAATTTTCACAAGTCTGAGCAGAAAAAATTATCCCCCCCATCGCCGGAAGAAAAAAGCAAACAAATGTTTACCAAAATTGTGCAGGAAGTAATTGCACAATTAGGAAGAACAGCAGAGCAAAATAACTGTGATATCAAAGATTTAGCTTGTACACTTTTGATTTTTATCGCCACTCCTAAACGGTTGGTAGCTATGCAAATTGGGGATGGGTTAATGGTGGTGCGTCCTCAAAATTCCCCAGATTATCAACTGTTGTTTAACCCCCATAAAGGTGAATTTGTCAATGAAACCACTTTTGTTACCTGTAGTCATGCACTAGAGGAAATGCAAGTCAAGGTAATACCATCCCCAGAGTTTATTGCAGCTGCTACAGATGGACTGGAAAATGTGGCAATTACCTTGAAAGATTGCCAACCTTTTCCACGATTTTTTCAACCATTGGAAACATACTTACAAACCACCACCGACCCAAATCAGGAAGATGAGTATTTAGTTAACTTTCTCCAATCGGAAGCCCTAAATAGGCGCACTAGTGATGATAAAACTGTGCTGTTGTCTATTTGGCAATCATCGGAGGTGGTTTTACCCCCCTTAATCCCCCCTTCTCAGGACAACAAAATCCAGTCTTCTCGTCGGGGTTGTTTACCTCAGATTTTTACCCTTCTTAATCCCCTTGTAAGGGGAGGGTTAGGGTGGGGTAAAACAAAATACCCACAAAATTAACAGTAAATTACGAGTTTTTATGACCCTTTTGACTTGTGTTAGTACCGGTAAATCAATTAATCTCCTGACTGAACTGGCTAATAGTGGTGAGGCTAAGGTTTGGCGCACTGATCACAGTGGTTATTTAGCTAAAATTTATCACCAGTCCACACCGGAACGAATGCAAAAGTTGGCGGTGATGATCGACTATCCACCCCCTGATCCAAATCGCCACATCAGTCATATTTCTTTCGCTTGGCCTCGGTCAGTCCTCAAAAATGCTCAGGGTAATTTGGTGGGCTTTTTAATGGAGGAAATTCGGGGAGGGGAAGAAATTTATGATGTTTACAACCCCACACGTCGCAACAAAGTATGTAAACTACCGGCTGACTGGCGGTTTTTCCACTACACAGCCCTGAATATTGTGTCAATTATAGGGGCATTACACGATAAAGGGTATGTGTTAGGTGATATTAAGCCGCAAAATATTTTAGTCAATGATCGGGCTTTACCTTCAATTATTGATACAGATTCTTTTCAGGTGCGTCATCCTCAAACTGGTAAAGTTTACCGTTGTTTGGTGGGAACCCCTGAGTACACACCACCGGAGTTAATTGGTCAGGACTTTGCAACCATTGAGCAAACGGAAATCCATGACCGATTTCGCTTGGGGATGATTGTATATCATTTATTATTCAGTGGTCAGAGTCCATATGCGGGGAGGTGGAAAGGTGCAGGGGAACCGCCAGAACCTGGTGATTATATCCGTCAGGGTATATGGCTATATTCTCACCATCAGTTACTGGAACCTGTAGATAGAACCATACCC
>NZ_JANQDF010000100.1:0-24039 GCF_029891675.1 Anabaenopsis tanganyikae CS-531 | reverse complement strand
TTCTACTATCAACTGCACTAGGCATCCCCCCGTGCCATTGACATCACTTATATAATACCAATGTGCTTTCATTTAGCGATTGCTACACACAGATGCAAGCTCTGCGTAGCGATCGCCTGTGCCAGTTGCGTAAGTCCTACTTCTATTAAAACTTGAATTCAAAGTATCATGAATAAGTTAATTGCTACCCTGGTAATAATTGTTTCATCAATTTTGATTAATAGTTGTACCAATTCCCCAAGTAATACTGGCAATAACAATACAAATACTACAAACAATAGGGGAGAAATAACGGAAAATCAAACGATAACAGCGGATACATCATCTACGGGGGGAGATAATACAAGCACAGACAATAGTAATAAAGCTTCCAGCAATAATCAGCCAACAATCGCTACAGTCAAGGAATTAGTCACCGGCGATATTATCTGCTACGCCACCATAGTAGATGATCAGGGAAAAGAACATAATGTCGGAGCATCCTTTGAGATTTGCGACCAAGCAGACAAATATTTAAATCAGAAAGTACGCGCATCTTATGAAATCGCATCATTAAATGATTGTGAAAGTGCTGAACCCTGCGGTAAAACTCGTCAAGAATCAATAATTTCCCAAATGGAAATTTTGCAGGAAACATCAACAGGTGAACCCCAATCCAGTGAATTAGAAACCTTCACTAATGGTAAATGGACAATCACTATTGGTGGTCGCAACTCTTGGTCAGGTGTAAATAATACAGGCAATCTCTCCTATCAAGGATGTGATGACCAAGGTAATTGTATCAAATTAATGGGTGGTACAGTTAACTGTCGCCGTGGTGAATGTCTGATGGGTTGGGTGAATGGAGATTATAGATACATTGTTTCCTCACCGATTACGGAGGATGGGACAGGCTCTTCCACCCTCATAGTCAAGCAAGGGGACAGGGAAATCCTCAAAGCCACCGGATTTAAACCTTTATAACTATTCGGGTAAGATGGGATTGCGCCTTGGGGAATACCAAAGGCGATCGCCGGTTGCAGTATCAAATATAAACAAGTGATTTAAATCGAGTTGTAAAGATAACTGGTCACCTGGACGGGGGCGAACATCAGCAGATGTCTGAATATTAATCACCGTCATGGAACCAGGTAAACTAGCACGAATCAAAGTTTCCCGTCCCAAAGGTTCCACCACCTTCACCTGGACAGACAACGCTCCCAACTGCTCCGGTGTCAGTTCTCCAGGTGTTTGTGGTTCCTGAATATAAATATGCTCAGGACGAATCCCCAAATCAAAACTTTGACCGGAGCGTAACTCTACCTTTTCCCTCACACCAGACGGAACTGGTAATAACTGACCACTGACATCAAAAACATCATTTTTATAGATAGCAGGCAAAATATTCATGGGGGGATTCCCTAAAAAAGTTGCCACCATTTGGTTGGCCGGAAGCGCATAAATACTTTGAGGATCGCCAATTTGTTGAATCCTCCCCCGATCTAGCACCACAATTTTATCAGCCAAAGTCATGGCCTCAACTTGATCATGGGTGACGTAGATGGTAGTAATACCTAATTGTTGATGTAACTGCTTTAATTCTGCCCTTGTATCATCCCGCAATTGGGCATCTAAATTAGACAACGGTTCATCTAGTAAAAACACTTGCGGTTCACGGGCGATCGCCCGTCCTAATGCTACCCGTTGTTGCTGTCCCCCAGAAAGTTGTTTGGGTTTGCGATCTAGTAGTTGTTCCAGAGACAGAGATTGGGCGACATTTACTACTCGCTCTTGAATAATCTTAGGGTCAACTTTGCGCATTTGTAACCCAAAGGCGATATTTTGCGCCACAGTCATATGGGGATACAGGGCGTAGTTTTGGAACACCATAGCAATATCACGCTGTCTGGCCGGAACATTATTCATCAAGCGATCGCCGATAAATAGATTACCAGATGTAGCAGATTCTAACCCGGCGATGGTGCGTAAAATTGTAGACTTACCACAACCAGACGGCCCCACTAAAACCCAAAATTCTCCATCAGGGATTTCAAAAGTAATGTTCTCGATAGCAGTGACGTTGTTAAATCTACGCCTAATATCTTGTAAATAAACTTTTGCCATGATTCAATGTAAAATTTCAACTTTGAATTTCTGTGAAGGAATGGGAGTCACTTGCAACTCCCATCAATAGAAGTCACACGATAGGGTATTGAGGTTTTCAGATCCCGGACTTCTGTGATCAATTCCCAACTCTTAGGTATGTTTACATAAGTCCGGGATTTAGGGTGCTTCAACAATGTGCGTAATTCATGTATTACTACTCTTAGACCAAGCTGGATGAGATAATAAAGAAGCCATGACCCGCACTCCCCGCAGTTGATTAGACAGGGGTAGATGACCTCTAGGAGCGCTTAAATCCCAGGTAAACTGGTGGGGGTATCTCGTCCAGGTATTACCGCTTTTCCAGCCGATTTTCGGCCAGAAATTTTCCCAGTTTTTCCCTAAACTTAACCAGATTTCGCGCTGTACCGAAAAGCCAAACTTACCCCCAGAGTGGACTAACCAAAGGTTGTTAATGGTTTGTAAGTCAATAATTGGAGCATTTTCCACTTCGGTAAAATACAACCATTTTCTTTGTACAGCCATTGGTCCTGCGAGTTCACACAACTTTTGTATCGTCATGCGATCGGCGGCTTGGAACTCTTGAGTAGCAAGTAAATGTTGCAAAGGATTATAATTAATCTGGCGATCTGATTTTAGAGGTACAATTCCTTCAGGAAAACAGGAAAGCAGAAATTCTTTCACTTGAGGTGCATCAGAGTTATAGAGGACTTGGTAAACTTTGCCATCGATCCAGTTCGCTGGGTGGTCACGTCGCTTCTGTAAAAATTCCATCAACACATCTAATCCCTCATTACCCAACTTAGCCAACTGTGGGATAATCTGTTGTTGGATTTGAAGAGACCCAGCGATTAACGATTGTCGGAGGGAGTCGATGTCAGCAGTGCCTGATAAAATCATTGGGTCTGTCATGCCATTAATCGTGTGAGCGTTCAGTGAAAAGGCGATTGGCTATCGGGTGTTCTCTAAGGTGAAGTACTGATAGCGAAAAGTAGTTTACTATTTTTGATTGCGCTGTGCGCGGTGCCCAAGGCAATCAATTGTACAAAATTGCCATTGCTATGGCTACGCCACGCAAGCTATCACTAAATCCCATAGCTTCACCCTAAATACTGTAACAGGGGAATCAGGGGAAAATCTGCTCCTCGTGACTTGGTGAACAAAAGACACAGCAAAATCCCAAGGAAACCCCATGAAAGAGTTTTCAACTTGCGGCCTACTATTCAGGAGTGTTTGAAGTATGTACGACAAGATTATCCCCCCCACAAGCGGAACAAAAATCACCTTTAAAAATGGTGAGCCGATTGTGCCTGATAATCCAATTATCCCTTTTATTCGGGGCGATGGCACGGGTATTGATATCTGGCCTGCTACCCAAAAAGTCCTAGATGCGGCGGTAGCTCAAGCATACAAGGGTCAACGTCAAATTAGTTGGTTTAAGGTTTACGCCGGTGATGAAGCCTGTGATTTATACGGTACATACCAGTATTTACCTCAAGACACGCTGACCGCAATTAAAGAGTATGGTGTGGCAATTAAAGGGCCTTTGACTACCCCCGTGGGCGGTGGGATTCGTTCTCTCAATGTAGCACTCAGGCAAATTTTTGATTTATATGCCTGTGTGCGCCCTTGCCGTTATTATGCGGGTACACCTTCACCTCACAAAAATCCTGAAAAACTGGATGTGATTGTTTATCGCGAAAATACGGAAGATATTTATTTGGGAATTGAGTGGAAACAGGGCAGTGAAATCGGCGATCGCTTGATTAAAATCCTCAATGAAGAACTCATACCCGCCACCCCAGAACATGGGAAAAAGCAAATTCCCCTCGATGCTGGTATTGGCATCAAACCCATCAGTAAAAGCGGTTCTCAGCGCTTAGTCAGACGTGCCATTAAACACGCATTACAACTGCCCAAACACAAGCAACAGGTGACTTTGGTGCATAAAGGTAATATCATGAAATACACTGAGGGCGCTTTTCGTGATTGGGGTTACGAATTAGCTACTACGGAATTTCGTCAACAATGCGTCACCGAACGGGAATCTTGGATTTTAAGCAACAAGGAAAAAAACTCTGAGATTTCCCCAGAAGATAACGCCCGTCAAATTGACCCCGGCTATGATGCGTTAACTCAAGACAAGAAAGCGCAAATTGTCAAGGAAGTTGAAACGGTTCTCAACTCAATTTGGCATAGCCACGGTAACGGCCAGTGGAAAGACAAAATCATGGTCAATGACCGGATTGCTGATAGTATTTTTCAACAAATCCAAACTAGACCCGATGAGTATTCGATTCTGGCGACCATGAACCTCAACGGCGATTATTTGTCAGATGCAGCAGCAGCTATTGTCGGCGGTTTAGGTATGGGCCCAGGGGCAAATATTGGCGATGCTTGTGCTGTGTTTGAAGCTACCCACGGTACTGCACCCAAACACGCCGGCTTAGATAAAATTAACCCTGGTTCTGTGATTCTCTCTGGTGTGATGATGCTAGAATACATGGGTTGGCAAGAAGCCGCAGACCTGGTTAAGCATGGTTTAGGACAAGCGATCGCTAACAGTCAAGTTACCTACGATTTAGCCCGGTTACTAGAACCACCAGTGGAACCCTTAAAGTGTTCTGAATTTGCCGAAGCCATAATTCAACACTTCGTTTAATACTGAGGTTGGCGACACCCTAACCTCATATCCCTACAGGGGAATCACAATTTACACTCCCCCACCTCAAGGAGGGGGGTTCTACTTTCACCTAGCTACTTGCTGAATCTGGGGAGGAGACAAAATCTAAGTAAATAAACGTATTTAAATTTCAAACAGAAGTAATATATAATTTTTATCTGTACAGATAAAAATATTCTGTAGTTTTGCGTATAATCAAGAAGTACTTACTCAACCCATAGCTTGAAGCTTCCTTTTCTCCATGTTTATCACGTGGATAAGAATCATCTTTGCGGGATGTCTCGGTTATTATCTCAGCAACCCTATGGTCAATCCCAATTTAACCTTCTGGAAAACAGATGTATCTGGCACATTCATTCATGAGTGACGGAAACAAGCAAAACTTTCAGCAGCCTTTAATCTTGGTAGTGGAAGATCATGATGACAGTCTACTGCTAATTGGCTACGCCCTAGAGTTCCTCGGCTGTAGATTCATTTGTCAAAATGACAGTTCAGCGACCCTATTAGTAGCCAAAGAACATCAACCAGACCTGATTATGTTAGATATCTTATTACCAGGTCTGAGTGGAACTGATGTAGTGCATGAACTCAAACAAGAACCTCTAACTGAGGGAATTCCAGTGATCGCAGTTACAGCTTTAGCAGCTCGGGAAGACCGAGAACGGCTGCTGTCAGCGGGCTTTGACGACTACATCAGTAAACCTTATATGATCGAGGATCTAGAGGCAATAATTCGCCGTCAGCTACGTGGTCAACTCAATTTTGGCTCAACTCTCAAAAGTGTTCAATGACCAATCACTAGTGACTGCTATGTTTTGGGAGAGTCACAGTGAATATACTACCTCGGCCTGGTTCAGATTTGAGTGTAATTGAACCACCGTGTGCTTCTACAATTCGCCGGGATAGATGGAGACCTAACCCACTACCAGACCTTTTGTTTTTACCTTGGCGAAACCGCTCAAAAACAGTAGCTTGATCTTCGGGCGCAATCCCATAACCCGTATCTGTAACCTCGACGACAACGTAATCTTGACCCTGAGAATTATCTAATTTTTCCCAAATACAAACTTCTATACCTCCTGTATCTGTAAACTTGATGGCGTTACCAATTAAGTTGTTAAACACCCGTCGCAGTTCTAGGGGATCACCCATGACTACACCCGCCGTTTCTTCGTGCAGATCTAACTTACTCCTATCTATTTTGATAGCCAAGTTTTTCTCAAGAGCCAAAGGAGTAAGTTCCCCACTGACTTCTTGAATAATTTCTGTAAGATCGCACTCAACATCGTTTAAAGTCTTTTTACCCGCCTCAAAGCGATAGACTTCTAATAAGGTATTGACCATCTGCATTAAGTTTTGATTGCTGCGAATCATCACAGCGATCGCCTGTTTCATTTCCGGCGAAATTTGGCAGAACGTTTCCTGTTGAAATAAATCTAACATTCGGTCTGCAGCTACTAGAGGAGTACGCAAATCGTGTGTGAGACGTGAAACAAAATCTTCGCGCTGGCGCGCCATCTTTTTTTGTTCGTCAAGACTATGCTTGAGGCGCAGCAGCGATCGCACTCTAGCCAAAAGTTCGTCTGTATCAAACGGTTTACGAATGAAATCATCAGCACCAGCATCTAAGCCTTGCACTACACTGGATTCATGAAAGGCGGTGATCAGCAGAATGGGAATATAGTTGACATTCAAGTTAGGATGATTGCGAACTCGCCGAGTCACTTCATAACCATCTATTCCCGGCATCATTACATCTAGTAAAATCAAATCAGGTGGACATTGTTCAACTCGTTGCAAAGCTGTAATACCATCTGTAACTAGGTCAATGTCATATCCTTCACTTTCGAGAATGGTTTGAACCAAAATCAGATTATCTTTACTATCATCAACAGCGAGAATGCGATCAATTTTAGGCTTTTCCACAACAGACATGGTTTATCAAGGGTTTATGACAATAATTTAGAGTTTGAGATGGGGAAAACCCATCGATGCTTTGCGAGATTTGGGCGGACAATGGTTAGGATTTTGAACAGAGCACAAAATATCGTGACCATCTAAATTTAAACCTGGGAGGGTACCGATTTTGCTTGGTAACGATAGTTGCCGTGGTACTTCAATTCTAAACATAGAACCAACCCCCAATTGACTTTCCACACTAATGTGACCCCCCATCATTTGCACCAAGGAATCTATAATTGCTAAACCCAGTCCTGTACCAGGATATTTGCGCGTCATACTTTGATCAACTTGTCGGAAAGCTTCAAAAATATGTTGAAAATCTCTGGGAGCTATACCAATCCCTGTATCCCGTACAGCGATCGCTAATTGGTTGTTGGGGAGTTCTTTAACTTCAAGGGAAATAGCACCGGAATCTGTGAATTTAATAGCATTGGATAATAAATTGATTAAAATCTGCCGTATACGCCCGGAGTCATTAAATACCAGAGAGTCTTTCATGTCAATATCAACTCCCAAAGAGAGTTTTTTGGCTTCAGCCACAGAACGCATTTGGGCGACAACAATATTGATAGTTTTTGTTAAATCAAATAATTCCGGCTCTAACTCTAATTGTCCTACTTCCAGCTGGGAAAAATCCAGAACTTCATTCAACAACATTAGCAAGTTCTTACCATTGTTTAAGATTCGCTCCACCATATCTGTTTGTTGATTGGTGAGCTTACCGAACTTTGGGCGCAATAATATTTGGGAAAACCCAAGAATAGCATTCATTGGAGTTCGCAGTTCATGAGATATAGTTGCCAAAAACTGCGATTTAAGCCGTGATGCTTCCAACAGCTTGAAGTTTTGCAGCTGAATTTGTTGTCGTTGTTTTTCTACTTCTTGATTTTGACGAATTAGCCGCTCATTAGTTTCTCTGAGTCGCTGATTTGCTAAAGCTGCTTGCATTTGGGCGCGGTGGATGCGAATGGCATAGCGTAAAACCTGTGCTAAAGTTTCTGAACATAGCCTAGACTTAGAGAGATAGTCTGTAGCGCCAGATTCCATCAACTCCATAGCGATTTTTTCATCTGTGTGAGTAGTAAATACTACTAAAGGAACTGTGATTTCTAAAGAGCGTAGTCTTTGGATAAGTACCAAAACGTCTTGATCTGGTAGACAATAATCGAGAAAAACACAATCATAAGTAGTCGTTCTTAAAGCCGCCAGTGCGTCACTTCCATTACTCACTTCAGACATTTCCATACAGACCCCAGCCTGAGTCAAAGCCTGACGTACTCTCATGCGATCTACTTCATCATCGTCTACAACCAAAATTCTCAGCGTTTCTTTCATTGGTTTTTATTTTCGCTGTCAAATACAGGTTGATGTCTAGCATCTCTATTTTCAAACTATCCCACTAAATAATTTTCATACTTGAATTCTCAAGAATCAGATATTTCTCTTGAGGGATGTAATTTACTCATAAATGTTGTATAGTTGTTATGTTTTGTTCAGTACTGCCATACTTTTTCCTGATAACTACAGCTCATAGACTTGAATGAAAATATAGCCAATAATTTTCACGTTGTAGTTTTTTAACCTCCACTATGTCTGGATATGGTTTGATAGGTCATCACAACCACGGTAGTTGCTCTCCATTGACTATGACTCGCCCTCAGGAAGACCAAATTGAGATAAAGTCACATAAAATACTTTCTGAACCCTCAAAACAATTCTAAATGAGTGTGCTAACGCCCGTCCTCAGTCATTAGTGAGAGTTAAGTACCAAAATCGTGTATTGTGCACCCCACGCACTTCCACTCATGCGGTGGCTGTGAGTCTGACCCTAGCTAAAAGTGCGGCGATCGCCAATCATCGCATCCACAGATCCCGGACTTGGTGTCAACATACCCAAAAGTTTGGAATTGCTCAAAGAAGTCCGGGATCTCAAAACCTCAATACCCCATCGTGTGATTTCAGTCATTATGCTTGCTTCTGTAATAATTCATCCTCTGAGACGGAATGAATACTGGGACTACAGCACCGCGTAACTGTGGCTACCCCCACACAACAGTTAGGGTAGGGTCTGCTACACAGGGTATAACCAACGATTTTGGGCAAATTCCGCTGTACTGATTCGCCGCAGTCCCATTTCCTTTTCTCCCTTACCTTTAGTCTACTTTTGTTTTGGGTCATTATCCTTTCCTTGGCTAAATTGCTATAATGTTCATGGTTAAACAAACTTGTTGGCATAGAGTGTTTTTCATTTATAAATATCTAGAAAATTTTATTAAGGGTTTAAAATAGTATTCAGGAAGTTTCTACTACTGGAGACATCAGATAGATGATAAATCATAGGAATATTTCATAATGATTGGAAAAATTAACCTATATCTTTAGCTGGATTTTTAAGAGAATATAGGGTGAAAAATTGGAAATTTATTATTTCTATCGAAGGATGATTTTAGATAAAAATCTCATCTACCTTTGGTTAGGAATCAAGTAAGATAAACTGCTAAAAAAAATCAGCACATATTTCTAGGAAGACCCAATTATCAACAGTGAGTATAACAATGAGTGAAATTAGCATTATTTTAATAGAAGATCATGATTTAACCAGAATGGGACTCAGAGCTGCATTACAATCTCACAGCCCTCTAAGGGTAATAGGTGAAGCAGCAAATGCCACTCAAGGACTGAAACTTTTGGAAACCGCTAAACCAGATGTGGCAGTGGTAGATATTGGCTTACCTGATATGGATGGTATTGAACTCACTCGCAAATTTAGACGTTACCAAACAGAAACAGGGCAAACTGCCACCAAAATTCTGATTTTAACAATGGACCATACAGAAGATGCCGTACTAGCAGCTTTTGCCGCCGGTGCAGATTCTTATTATATGAAAGAGACTAGCATCAATAAATTAACTGAGGCAATACAAGCAACTTATAGCGGCAACTCTTGGATTGATCCAGCGATCGCCAATGTGGTACTACGGAAAATGCGCCAAGGCATTCCTGGAGAAAGCCAAGCCACGGATAAGCAGAAAACAGTTAAAATTGGAGCACTGCCAACGGAATACGAACAAGTTTTAGAAACCTATCCTCTGACTCAACGGGAACTAGAAATTTTAGAGTTGATTGTAGCTGGATGCAGCAATGGGCAAATTGCCGAACAACTATACATCACAGTGGGGACAGTTAAAACTCATGTTCGTAACATCCTCAATAAACTCTGTGCTGATGACCGTACCCAAGCAGCAGTACGTGCTCTGCGTTCTGGTTTGGTCGGTTAATCATTAATTGTTGCTACTAAGTAAGTAGGCATTAAAATTTGTCGTTATGACAAGGGAACAGGGAACAGGGAACGGGGAACAGAGAAGAGGTTTTGGGACACTTTACTCTTCGTTACATACTTCGGGTTTTTTCTGTTCACCTACTTACTAGCACCATTTTTGATTTAAGCAATCAGCAATGCGGCGTGCAGCGCCTGGTTTACCCATGCGCCGTATTCCGTTATAGGCAATCATCTGTAACCTATCAGGATTTTGGCACAGGTATTCTACCATGTCAGGAACTTGTGCGGGATGATCGACTAAAAACAGAGATGCTCCTAAAAGTCGGCTTTGAGCTTCCGCAAAGGCGGCGTTATATTGGGGACCATCACCGGGAATGGCGATGGCTGGTTTGCCTAAACCTACAAATTGTTCGGTTGCTGTACCAGCCATGGCGATCGCAAAATCTCCCCAATATAAGCAATCATTATAAGCTTGTTGTGTCAACACCAAATAACTGTTTCCTTGCCGAAATATCAAAGCATCAGGATCACCAATGGGGACAGGAGATTCTCCATGGGTTTGCCAAGCTTGAGACTCAATAGTACGGGATAAAATAGTTTGATCTAAACCAGGAGCGATCGCACCTAAGAACACCATAGAACTATAACTATGTAAAATCCCATCTGCTTGTGAGAAACTAGCCATTAATGCGCAAACAGCACTCATAATCACTTTCCAGTTAGCGTAGGCTTCAAGAGGACGGGAACCCGGTAAGAGAGTAATCACTAATGGTCTGGCTATTTCTTGCTCATCAGGAGCCGATATACAGGTTGGTGTTAGACCATCCATCATGGGATTACCCACATCAATTGCAGGAATTGACCAATTTTGTAATATTTGGGTAGTTAACGCATCCCTAGGAAACACAGCCTGACAACGGCCACAACTCATCAACCAACGTTCCCAAGGATGATAAATCGAACCCGAAAAGTTTTCCCAACGTGCAGCTTTTGATTTCCTGGGTAATAGTCCTACTTCATCACGCACATAATACTCTGATTTTGCAGTACCAACGAAAGCATAATTACCACCACTAAAAAAAGCAAATAACAGCGGAACAATATCCCCCACAGCTAAAATAGCACTGTTGTTACCTAATTTTTTTTGAGAACCCACCCAACCACGAACAGCATGAATTTGATTGAGGGTAAGTTGCACCAAACCGCCACGTACATCTTTGAGCAGCTGCTTGCCATCCATGTAAATAAAACCACCAGATGGCATAGTGCGTACTGAACCAATACAGGGGATACCTAGCTCTTGGTAAGCACGCCCTTCACCGACTAAAGGTAATGCAAAGATATCTGGGGGGTTTTCTTGTTGTTGGAGTTCCTGTAAAATTCTCACAGCAATCATATCTTCCCCGTGACCATTACTTAAAACAAGTACCTGGAAAGGAGAAAAACAAGAAGCTGCATCTGGCGATAATTGGGAGATATTACTCATAAAAACACGGGTAATGGGAAATTGTTGCTGGCAGAGAAAATTTACCGACTATAATCCGGTCAAAAACAAAATATTAAAATTAACTGTTGGTTTGGGCAAGATATGCTCATGAATTCATTTGACTACAACTCACTCCCAGTTCATTAGACTAGAGTATTAATTATGCGAGTTTCTTCTGCTGCAATTCTAACTTTAGCTAGTTTGGCAGCTAGCAATATTACCTTGAAAGCAACAGCTACATCACTTACAATTGCTTCCCCAGCACCGAAGGGGAAAGGTGTCCTGACAGTAAATGTTGCTCAAGGGTTGGTAGGTGAGATTAAGTTTCGCTTTATTAATAAAGATGGTCAAACCCTTGATAGTCAGGGTAAACCCGTGGTCGGACGTACCCACCCAGATTTCCTCAGACAGCAGTTACAACTCAAGTCTGGGCAAATTTTTCAAGAAAATACTCTGCGCCAAGATATACAACGGTTATATCTTACTGGCTTATTTGAAACTGTGAATGTTGCCCTCGAAGGTGATAGCCAAACAATTAATTTAGTTTACGAACTGAAAGAATTTAACACCGGTACTATTAATTTAGGTGCTAGCTTTAACTCTGACGTGGGATTATTTGCCACCTTAAGCTATCAAGACCGGAATTTTGGCGGTATTAATGATAATTTAGGTGTAAATGTGGGTCTAAGTCTTCATGATTTGCAGTTTAATACTCAGTTTACTAGTCCTTATCGTGCCACTGCACCTAATCGCTTAGGCTACAAAATTAATGCTTTCCGTCGCCGGGAGATTTCCCCAACTTTTCGTAAAGGTGTGACACTACCCAATGGTGACAGAGTGCGGGAAGCCCGGATTGGTACTGGTATCAGCTTCCAGCTACCCCTGGATAATTGGGATACCACTTTGGGATTTAACTACACTCGCACTAGTATTCGCGATCGCCAAGGTAATATTACCCCAACAGAGGCACGGGGCAATAGCCTCTCCGTTAGTGGTACTGGTCTTGATGATTTGTTTACAGTATCCTTTCTGGCCATACAAGATCAACGAGATAATGTTTTTAATCCTATTCAAGGTTCTGTAGTCAGACTTAGCACAGAACAATCTTTACCACTTGGTCAAGGTAATATTGCCATGAACCGCTTCAAGGCTAACTATACACAATATATGCCCGTCAAGTTTTTTAACAGTAATACTACACAGCCACAAGTATTCGCTGTGAATTTTCAAGCTGGTACAGTAATTGGTGTTTTACCAGCATATGAAAGTTTTAACTTGGGTGGTTCTAATTCGGTGCGGGGTTATGATCGAGGGGACTTGGGTAGTGGTCGCACTTATGTATTAGCTAGCGCCGAGTACCGGTTCCCCATTGTGCCAGTATTGGGGGGTGTAGTATTCGCCGATTTTGCCTCCGACTTAGGCTCTGGTAGTACTGTATTGGGAGATCCAGGCGGGATGCAGGGTAAACCTGGTCATGGTTTTGGTTATGGCGCTGGAGTCCGTATTGACTCACCTCTGGGCTTAATTCGGGCTGATTATGGTATAAATGATCAGGGCGAAGGCAAACTCCATATAGATATAGGACAGCGATTTTAAGGGCATCCTCTCAGGTCTACTGTATGATGAGAAAGATGAAGGTGTTAATATAAGCGGGAGGTTTTCCAGTTCCACCGTTGAACATATAGCGGTTTTCATGGAGATGAGTTACAGAATTATCTGTGTTCATCTGGCGATTTGGAATTGCCGGAAGACCCTAGAATCAGCAATATCTGCTTAATCAGCACTCAGATTCAACACTTTCTATGTTAGCAGGCACAACTTTGCAAGGTGGTAAATATACCCTAGTTCAGGAAATAGGGCGCGGTGGCTTTGGCATTACCTTTAAGGCTAATCATAACTACTTAGGTCAGGAGGTAGTGATCAAAACTATCAATGAACGGCTGCGTCAACATCCTGATTTTGCTAAGTTTGAGCGCCAATTCCAAGATGAAGCCAGAAGATTGGCTATTTGTATCCATCCTCACATTGTCCGCGTCAGTGACTTTTTTGTGGAAGCTGGACTACCTTATATGGTGATGGAATACATTCGTGGCTATACTTTGGGAGAAGCATTTGTATTACCGGCTATACCCATCCCGGAAGCCACAGCAATTCATTATATTCGTCAAATTGGCTCGGCATTACAGGTGGTACATAACAATGGTTTGCTGCACCGGGATGTCAAGCCAGATAATATTATCCTCCGAGAGGGAACTCAGGAAGTAGTGCTGATTGATTTTGGCATTGCTCGGGAATTTAATCATGGTGTGAGGCAAACTCACACTGGAATGGTTTCTGAGGGCTATTCTCCCCTAGAACAATATTTAACCCAAGCACAGCGTACACCCGCTACAGATGTTTATGGTTTAGCCGCAACTTTGTATGCTTTGTTGACAGGACAGGTTCCGTTACCAGTATTGTTACGCGATCGCGAAAAAATGTCATCTCCTCGCGAACTGCAACCGCACCTGAGTGCGGCAGTGAATGAAGCCGTCATGCGTGGTATGGCCGTAGAACCTCAATTTCGTCCGGCAACCGTTGCAGAATGGTTGCAATTATTACCAGTATACAGCATGAATGCACAGCGAGCAGTGACAACTCAGACAGTACCAACTGTAGTCTTACCTGTGCAGCAGCGGCAAAAAGTTGTCCCCAAACGGCAAAAAAAGCTATCAAGCTCTGAGAACCAGGGTGCTGCTCGAATCTTGGTAGCTCTAACTGTAGCACTTGTTGCAGGCACAGCAGGTTTTGGTATTACTAGGATATTTTCTAATTCTCGCACACAGTTATCTTCACCAGAGCTATTTGAACAGCCCACAGTTGAGCCGGAACCAAAAACACCATTGGGTAATGCACCATCTTCATTGGAAAAAGAACAGATTAACAGGAGAGCAAATCCCCCTGTTTCCTTACCGCGTCGCTCTGTACCCGTGAGAACTCGTAGAACAGTCCAGGATGATGTTCCCCTGGTTCAGAAGCAAATTCCAAATACCAGTAACACCACTTCCACCGAAAGTGCGCCCCCACCCATATCTACTCAGCCATCAGTCACACCTAGCACTACTCCCACACCACCATTAGTGGAGAGATTACGAAAAATCCGTGATGATCGTGAGGCTTCACAGCAAAAGGGTTCCCAGGATAATACTTTACCGACTATAGGTAAAGATATGGCATCACCCCCCCCCGTGAGTCCATCCAATCCCACCATCAATATCCCCACACCGCCAGTGGAAACTCAACGGTCAACTCCTCCGCCTGTGGAAGTCCCAACTTGGGAAAACCAGCCGAATTAATTATCTATAGAAACCAAAAATCCACCTAAACATCTCAGGGTTTGGTGGACTTGTGTTTGGTTTTTAGTGGATCCGAGCAGAGTCGAACTGCTGTCCAAATTGGGTATTGACCCCCCGCTCATTCACAGGTTTAGCCTTTCTGACCCTCAAGGCGGGAATCGTTCATTATCCCGAACGTAGGATGCTCTGATTAAGTCTTAGCTAACAAGCCAACCAGAGAACACTTGTTAGAGCGTCCGTTGGGGGTTGGTCTCTAGTCCTTAACGGAGTCAAACCAGAGACGCTCGAACCTGTAAGAGGTTATTAGGCAACTGCTACTGGAGCAGGCTTACGAGCAAATTTAACGATGTTATTCGCATTTACTTTTGTTTTGAGCCTTTGATTTGCGAGAGGAGACTCACTCTCGACCTGAATCACAGAGTAGCTTTCGCCAACCTGTCGAAACCGTTACGGACCCATGAGCTTTATACTTTAATTATAATACGCCGTTGGGGAAATGTGTTGAGAGGGAAAAATTTTTCCGCAAATTTTGAGATGCTTTGATGGCGGAGGTTCTGGGGGCGTAGTATGACCATCCCCCAGCAGCAGTTAAACATCTCTACTGATTTTCCTGAGTGGCAACTTGAGGGAGCCCCATACTGTAGTTGGTGACGCGAGCAGAAAGATTATAGCTGATTTCACCTTTTTGTAGGAGCGATCGCAGATAATGCTCCAAGTCTGAGCCAATGCGACGTAAGTTATAATCAGTTAAATCTTGACCGCTGGAAGCTTCCACCAGTTGATCAAACTGGCGATAAACCTTTTGTAGAGTATCTTCGTTCCAGTTGAATTCGTTATCTGGGTCAATATCTAAGGTCAAGACCTGATTACTAGGAACCAGTTCGCCATCCCGATCAATTTCTGCGGCAAAAATTCGGATGTGCCGGGTTGTGGACTTGAGCAGCATCGGATTGTCCATAGCAAGGTGTAAGGTTGGGTTTGATTACACTGAATTGAAAGTCCCCGGCATCAAATACAGGGGGATTGTTGGTTTAAGCGGTAGGGCAGGTTCACAGATATCACTGACCATGAACGGGGATATTAATCAACCACCCTCCTATCCATCATTATAGACTCATGTCTGGGCTGAAATACCGGCTAATTCATGGCTGGGTAAAGATAGCTTGTTGTTGCATGGATGTTCTTAATATGTGTGAACTAACCCACCCTGTGTCATTCGTTGAATCTTTTCCGGAATTTTCAGGTGAATAAAACGTACATGAACTAATTCCAGGTAATCATAGTACAACTAGCTCTATCTTTAAGAAAAACCCATAAAACCGGTATTTATTTTCGGTAAAAATACTAAAAAAACTGTAAAAACTACAACTATTTTTCTAGGAAAAATGAAGTTAATGTAAAAAGTTTGAAAAAGCTTGAATAAGTTCTTACAGAAACTTTATTGTATAAGAGATCAAAAACTGAATAATAGTTATGGTTTAAACAAAAGCACATTTAGGTCAGGAAGATTACGACTTATCCCTGGCAGTGTGTCTAGAAAAAACACAGGAGAGTGAATATAAAATACAACGGTTGTGGATTGGAGAAAGGCTTTTAACTCCAGCATTATGGATACAAAAAAAATATAAAGAATTGTGGAAGGGGATATAATTCCTCACCCTCATGACCACCCAGTAACCTAATCCTCAAAATTATGAACTCGAAAGCATTACCACGCCAGATAAATAATATCGAAGTAGGCGTTTATGAGTGCGAAATTCATCTCAAGTTCCGGTTGATTGAAGAAAAAAGTCTATTAGGCGATCGCGAGCAACTCTTACAGGTATTGCTGGATGCATTGACAGAAGGCTCAGATGAGTTTCTGGAGATGCTGCAAGCATCTGTTAAAGCGCAGGAAGTGTCTGAGTTCAAAGCCTCACCACAAATGCGCCGCCAGTTGATGCGTTTACGTAATGCGGTTGATAATAGTCAATACTCTGAAGGCTAAAAATCTTCGGCTGTAATTGAGTAATTGCAAAATCACCGGTTGAGCATAGATATTTAGCTTGTATAACTTTATTCCATGGGCACAAGCTAAAGTTTACTCTAGTCTTTGAGAAGCCGAAAATAGCATCTACAACATCATAAATATTACCGTTTGCACTACGAAAACAATGGAGTTGTCAGTACAAGTGCTTTAACCAGGGTTGTGCTTCGATTTTGATCACAAAAAGCGTATTGATGTGGGGACTCTCAATCTAGGGGCTAGTGTGAAGTCAAAATACTAGCCTACATCCCCAATCGCCAGTGGAATTTCTATTGAGCCAGACCGTGTTCTAATGCAAAGCGAACTAACTCAGTGCGGCTATTGGTACCAGTTTTACTAAACAAACGACTGACGTATTTTTCAACATTACGGACACTGGTTTCTAAACGTCGAGCTATTTCTTTGTTCATCAACCCTTCAGCTACCAGATTTAAAACACTTTGTTCTCTGGGAGTTAAATCAATTTTAAAAGGGACTGGGGACTGAGAGATGGCAGTTCTTTGAGTTAACAAAGCCTTAATTTGAGCAATCTGATGAGCGAGTTCAGCAATATCAATGGCTTCCCTCTCTTCACCGGCGGTCGTAGTCTTAGTAGCTCGACGCGACAGTAAGTTCTCGACTATCGCCACTAACTCATCCGGGTCGAAGGGCTTGGGTAGGTAGGCATCAACACCCGCTTGGTAGCCCTGAATGCGATCGCCTGTCATCCCTTTAGCAGTTAAAAATACAACTGGGACTGTTTGAAACCGCGGGTCTTCCCGCAGTTGTCTAAGGAACTGATAGCCATCCACCAGGGGCATCATCACATCAGAAATCACTAAATCAGGTATATTATGCTGCATCAAATCCCACCCCTCACGGGCGTTACTGGCAACTTGAACGCTAAAACCACTTTCTTCTAAGTAGTCTTTCACAGCTTCCCGTAATCCTGGTTCATCATCGACCAGTAACAATTGTGCTGACATTTCAGTTTCCCTGTGTTGACCTGCTATATAAAACCTAGACAAAACTAGACTTTACTTTCTACTTCAACGGGAGCATGGGAGCAGTTATCCCCGGTGTAGACTTTCACGCCTTAGCCAGACGCGATTGTGTTCCAATTAAGTTTCTGAAAAATACTACCACCATCATTGCTTGGTTTTCGCGTCGGCAATAGTCTCAATTCAATACTTGATATCACCTTATTATATATCAAGTAGTTGATTTTTTACTAAAAATATATTGATTTTTGTCAATACAAGTATAGTTTTGTCTATAAAATTGTCAACTTAGGACTTGCTCTTTCCAATTTAGCGAAATTTGGTAGGTATTGGGTAAGATGCTACTACTCCCCATACACATAATCCGGGGCTAAAATTTTCAATTTCTCATACTCGAACCGACAGGTTGGTTAGTTTGGGGGGCTGGAGGTTGAGCGAAGTTCTCGCCCGAAAGTGCCGCGATCGCCCCAGCATATTGGGGATCATTGCGAGTCCCAAATAAATCCGGATTGCTAGCCAGCTGACGCTGTTGTGCTGCTGTCAAATTTATCTTAATATCTGGGACAATTCCCTTTTTATTAATATCTGTACCTTTGGGGGTGTAATAGTGGGCAATGGTCACCGCCAGACCTGACCCATCTACCAGTTCATGAACAGATTGCACCATTGCTTTGCCAAAAGTTTGACTACCAATAACTACAGCCCGGTTATTATCCTTGAGCGCCCCCGTCAGGATTTCACTAGCACTAGCCGAATTACCATCTACTAATATTGCCAAAGGTCGCCGAGTGAGGGCGGTGCGATTCGCGTGAGTTAGCTCACTCCCCCCCGCACGGTTGACCGTGCGGACAATCCCGCCATTATCCAACCACATCCGGGCAATTTCAATGCTGGAATTTAACAGACCGCCAGGATTTCCGCGCAAATCTAAGACAAAAGCATCCGCGTTTTGACTGTTTAAATCTCGAATGGCTCGACGCATTTGGTCCGATGTATGGCCACCAAACTCTCGCAGGCGGATATAGCCAATGCGGCGATTACCTTCTTGTTGGAGAGTATAATGCACCGTAGGCACTTCAATTGTGGCTCGTCTGAGCTGTAAATCAAAAGCACCGCGCCCTATTCTTCCTAATCGCAGGGTTATGGGAGCACCAACTTGACCACGAATTAACTCAGATGCCTTTTCTACTCCAATTTTATCAGTAGTTTGGCCATCAATTGCCAAAATCTCATCCCCTGCTTTGATCCCTGCTTTGAACGCCGGCGAGTTGGCGATCGCCTCTACAACCGTAAGGCGGCGAGTTTGCTGATTCACTTCCATGCGAATCCCAATCCCAGAGACTTCCCCTGATGTTTGCCTGGCGAGAGATTGATATTGTTGGGGATCCATAAACCGTGTGTAAGGATCACCCAGTTGTTGTAAAGCTTCGCGAATTGCCACATAAGCTTGTTCATGAGAAGAATACTCTTTGCTTAACAAGCTCTGCCTAGTCGCTAGCCAATCTTGTTGATTAAAACTGCCATCAACATACTCACGATTTACCAATTGCCATACCTGGTCAACTAACGCTTTCGGACTATCTTCAAAGGCCGCCAGAACGCAGCGAGTCCAACCAGAGCCAAATACTGAAACAGTGGTAGTTGTGGCGATCGCTCCCCCAATCAAGACTAATTGGAGTGGTGAGTAACCTTTCGCAGATTGGTTCATGTATATCAGTGGAATATAGTTGTTTTATTTACACTTTAGCAATCAGACTCTTGAAACGCTTTTCACTCTTTATTCTTTTATGGATCTCACCTTTACACTCTATATTCTTCTTTAAGAATATAGCACTTTCCTCAGGGGATTATAGGTTTTTTCGAGATTATTTAAGGAAGCAATGATTACCGACCTTAACTACACAATAGTATCAGTTTATACAAAAAAATACCCGCATCAAAAATCCCTCTGGGTCAAGTGTCAATCACCCAGGCTCTTTAGCGCCGGTAAATCCTCATAATTGTAGACAGAGGAACCTCCGCAAAATAACTTTGCTGAAATTGTTCTTCCCTGATAGCGGCTAAAAATCTTTCTACAGATGCGTCGTTCATAATTTCTGAGTGGGTGAAGGGATTCCAACTGATTTGCACCTGAGTGTCTTGTGTAGTCACTCTGAACCCCAAACACTCTAAAGCTTCGAGTCCCAATAATAAGGTCTGGTCATGGACACCAAGTTTTTCTAAAAGTTGGGGGTGGGTGACTGGTTGATTTGTCCGACTGAGATATTTAGCAATCCCAACCAACGTTAGCCAAATTTCCTCGGGTGGTTGATGCAGGGGTTTCGACCAGGCGATCGCTAATTGTTGATGATGAGAGAGCGATTGCTTTAAGCATACACGTAAATCTTCCCACTGACAAGGACAATCTCTAATTAGATGTGGTGAATCCTGATTATTCAAAATCGAGTATTCCTGATTACGTAAATCTATTATTCCCTCAGTATTAACACCACAAATCACCGAGTTAGCCGCAGGACGCACAGCAATTAATCTGATTTCATAACGTTTTTTAAAAGTGTTGTAGTCGAGTTCAGCAATACAATCACACCTATCTGGCGGTAACTCATCTTGATAGTGTCCCCACCAAACACCAGGAAACGTGGTTTTAGTGGACTCATCCCGAATATTAAAATCAGTCTTAATGTACTGTACCTTTTTTCCTCTGCAATCCTCCTGATTACGATGCCAAGCATTTTCAAACCAGCAATTTTTAATTAAAAGTGTTGGTACAGGGTTTCCCATCCCACAGGGTTCTAGTAATTTAAGCTCCCCAAATAACTCTTTGCCTAAATCAGCCACAGTTACCATCAAATCCGCTTCCACACTAGGTGTAAGAGTTTTTCCCCCTAAAGATTGTCGCAGCTGTTGATTAATTGCCTCCGTGAATAAAGGAATATTCTCCGGTAATAAACTCAACCCAGCAGCAAAGGGATGACCTCCAAATCTCTGTAACAAATGTGCTTGCTTTTTGACTAACTGGTATAAATCAACAGAATTCACTGAACGGGCAGAACCACGGGCTAATGAGAGTCCTTTTGTTGCTTCACCGAGGATCTGTGTACTTAATAAAATTGTGGGACGGCCTGTTTCTTGGGCTACTTGTCCCGCAACCAAACCCAATACTCCCGTTGGCCATTGGCTATCTTCCAACACAATCACACTGGTGGTTGATAAGTCTATCTCAGAGAGTTTTTGTAATACTTGGGCTTGTACATCTTTCTGTAAGGACTTGCGACGGGTATTAGCTAGTTCCGCCACTTCGGCTAATTGATCACAATATTCAAGATCACGACTAGTTAATAACTCTACGCACAAACTAGCATCGCCCTGAATGCGACTAACAGCATTAATCCGTGGACCCAGACCGAAAGAAATATCTGTCGGGCGATCGCCATTTTTCTGGCATAATTCTAATAATCGCCCTATACCTGGCCGTCGTCGTACTGTCGGTGGTTGTTGGAAGTCTGCCTGTAATCTTTGAATACCTAATTGTGCTAAATAGCGACAATCTCCACTCAGCTGCACCAAATCCGCAATTAATCCTACAGCAACCAAATCCCATAAATCCGTTAATGGCTCTTTGGGAACATCAGGTAAACTTTGGTATAGTGCTTCTACCAACTTAAAAGCTACCGCCACCCCGGACAGATGAAATAACTGATGTTGACTTGGTAAATACCGGGGGTTAATAATTGCCGTCACTGGTGGGCGCTCTTCAGGTAAAGTGTGATGGTCTGTAACTATAATGTCTATACCCAAGCTTTGAGCATAAATAATTTCATCTATATTAGTACTACCAGTATCGCAGGTTACAATTAACTTACAACCTTGTCGGTGTAAATTATCGATTCCCTGATAATTAAGTCCGTGGGATTCCGTGAAGCGATTGGGGATGTAATAAATTAAGCGGGTATTTTTAGAAAAAAACTGTCCCAAACCATCCCATAAAACAGCAGTAGCAGTAATGCCATCAGCATCAAAATCTCCCCAGATAGCAATTTTATCATTGTTATTTAGTGCTTGTTGCAGCCTAGCCATAGCTAAGTGCATTTCTTCCCCAAACTCCAAAGGACTAGCAGGGTGATAATTCTTATAGTCAGCAAAAGCCGCTAATTTTTCAGCGTCCTTAATTCCCCTTTGCCATAATAATTGTGCTGCATACAATCCCCTTGATTTTGGTGTATACTGTTTCACCATATGGATAAACCACTCAGGTGGTTGTTCAGGTGTTGAAAGAATCCACTCCATAGAATTAGTTAAAAATTGATAATTATATAACTTAGCGAAAACAACTTACAATCATGTAAACTAAATTCACAACATCGGGTTGATCTGTGTTAATATCTAGTTGATTAATTCTTATGATTTAGAGATATTCATTCATCATTGCTCAGAGCCTCATTGACCAGAGGATTGCAGATCACCTTATTCACAAGTCCATCAGGTTTACCAGCGCGAATTGCAGGACGAGTGCGCCTGTAACCGGCTCTTTCCGCCTTTTGATGTTCATAATCAATGAGTCTGCCATAATGTTCATGCTTGCTTAAATTCATCGACAAGAAAATATGCTGGCGGATATTGCCAAATCCTTTACGGTTAAAAAACTTGACAGCCGGATTATTAGTAGGGTCTGTATCTACCAGCATGAAACGCGCCCCATCTTCAATCATCCTGGAGATAACATGATCAACTAACTTATCTGCTACACCCCGACGCTGAAATTTTGGATTCACAGCTAACCATAGTATATAACCATAAGTCCAGGAAGCTTTAGTAATAATAGTTCCCAGAATAAACCCCGCTAACTCCCCATCTGTTTCCGCAACTAGACAATATTCTGGGTCTGTATTGTAAAGTCCAATTACCTCCCATTCGTCCCAGGTGCGATATAAATAAGGATATAAATCGCTAGTAAATAACTGTTCTCCCAGGTGGTAAACAGGGGAAATATCATCAATACCTAATTCACGAACATAAATCAAATCAGTTTCATCAAAACTTTTCATATTACAATCTCCCTATAATTCATAGGGTTACTTCTTGAATATTGGCAAGATTTGGTAAATTCTGTTGATGTTCTCCCCCGGCTTGTGTCCGTTGGCAAAGTATGGCAAAATGACAATAATTACAGGTTTTACTATTTTCCGGTACTTGTGGAAATGGCCTGTTTCTCTGGTAACCTTCCAGCCAACGGGTTAATTTATTTAACAGTTGAGCAAGTTTTTCGGCTGTGCGCTGATGCTGGAGATTGTCGTAATTAAATTGAATATTTTGCGGTTCACCTTCCGACTGGACAAACCAGTAAGTCATAGAAATATTTTGGGGTAAATAGGCGCTTGTTTCAGCCAAAACATATAAATAGAGACGTGTTTGCCAATTCTGTTCTAACTTGCGTTTATTTGGTGGTTGAGGATGGGTTTTCCAGTCGATAATGTGCGCTTTGTCAGCGTCTGCGATCAGTAGATCATAAATAACCGTGAGTAAGTAGTTTTGAATTTGCAGCGTGCGATAATGTTCGCCTTCACGGAAGCTTAGGGGTACGGTGGGTGTTAAAAGTTCTGGTGCTACATTGGTCAAACCTGATATCCAGCTTTCCAGTCGAGTATCTGCTTGGAGGAACCCAGCAATCGGTAAACCCATTTCTCGCTGTTGCATTAGCAGGTGAAAGCGACTACCCAAAACTTGGTGTTCCTGATGTTCGGGACTGGAGGGAGAGTGAAGTTTTTCTAAGTAAACTTGTTGGAATTTACGCGGACAAGTTTCTAGTAAGTTGAGATGTGCTTGGGATAGGTGTAATAGTGGAGTTGTTTCTGACGACATTCTTTTATAGCATTTCCCATGCTCGTGAGGTACAAATTTTTTTAGTTTGAGGGAACAGGGAACACCGGAATTGGTGTGTACTTCATGAGACTGAAAAAGGCTTTATTAAAACACGAAGAGTTTGTGAAATTATAGACAAATCTACAAAGTCACTTTACCAGGGGTAAACCTGATTCGAGTTACTCCTAACCCCTCTATCCCGTCTGCAAAAGCGTTCAGGACTGCTTTTCTTAATATGTTGTACGCCCCATTTAAATCAGCGTTTATTAACCTTCCATTGGAAGCTTTATACAACCCACGAGCTACTCTTCTACCACTAAATACA
>NZ_JANQDF010000099.1:0-18433 GCF_029891675.1 Anabaenopsis tanganyikae CS-531 | reverse complement strand
CAAATCGATATTTATCTGCTTGTTGCGGAGACTGATTAATTAGTTCAAAAATTAACCCCGGACTGCGCTTGAAAATTTGGTAATAAATCGAGTCACGTTTCACTAATATTTTTGAGGTATCCTAAGTATTTTTGACTGCTGGGATGATGATTACTATAGCATCATTTCATTATCTGTTTTTGTCCTAACCTCCTTGGCGGTTGTCGTATCATGATCATATTTTGTCTATGACCTCTAACCCAGCATTGTGTACAGCCATAGCTCATCGTATTACTACCAGTCCCCAAAGGCGAATTACGTTCGCTGAATACATGGATATGGCTTTATATCACCCCGAACATGGTTACTACTCCAGTCACGCTGTGAAAATTGGATTTGGGGGTAGTGATTTTTTCACCTCTCCTAGTCTGGGTAGTGACTTTGGGGAGCTATTGGCGGAACAATTTCGCCAGATGTGGGAAGTTTTAGGGCGTCCTGAGCCTTTTTCTTTGGTAGAAATGGGAGCAGGTCAAGGACTGTTGGCTATGCATATCCTGAGCTACTCTCAGCTACATTATCCAGACTTTTTTAAGGCGCTAAAGTATATTATTGTGGAGAAGTCCCCAGGATTTCAGCAAGAACAACAGGAACGGTTACAAAACTTTCCTGTTCGTTGGTGTAATTTAGAAGATATCCCCACTGACTCGATAACTGGTTGCTTTTTTTCTAATGAATTGGTGGATGCTTTGCCAGTACATCAGTTTATTTTAGAAGCTGGGGAAATGCGAGAAATTTATGTCACTACCCACAAAGATAAGTCTGAAACTTGGTTTATAGAGGTGACTGGCGAAGTTTCTACACCCCTACTGCAAGAATACTTAAACTTGATAGAAATTGATTTGACTCATCCTAGTTATGAGGATGGTTATCGTAGTGAAATTAATTTGGCTGCTGGTGAGTGGTTAGGTATAGTAGCCGACCGCTTGCATCGCGGGTATGTGTTAACAATTGATTATGGCTACCCCGCTCATCGTTATTATCATTCCCGGCGATCGCAAGGAACCTTACAATGTTATTACAACCATCGCCACCACAACAACCCCTATATCAACATTGGTCAGCAAGATATTACCGCTCATGTTGATTTTACTGCTTTGGAACGATGGGGCGATCGCTTTGGTTTAGAGAAAATAGGATTTATCCAGCAGGGTTTATTTTTAATGTCCTTGGGTTTAGTCCAGCGCATTGCTGCTATTTCTGATCTAGAAATTCCCCTCTCACAACTATTGCAAAGGCGCGAAGCATTACACCAGCTCATAGACCCCTCAGGGCTAGGTAGCTTTGGAGTTTTAATTCAAAGCAAAGGACTCCAGCCTGCAGAAATAGGTCAGCCACTGACAGGGTTAACTGTGCCGGAGTAAAATAGAGGAAAGTTAAGACTCTCTTTAAGAATGCGATCTTGTCCTGATATAGATTAGCATAAAATTGACTACTGTGCAGACCCAGGTAACAGGAAAGTATTAATTATGACCGCTCATGAACTCTTGTTATTGATAACACTACTTAGCCCAGGCATCTTGCTGTCGGTGATTATAATGGTCACCTTTGCGGCTGGGGGCTGATTGTTCTTCACTCATTAGGGAACAGTTATTTCTGGACAGTGATAACTGTTCAACAATCTTACAATCAGACCATGGAAACGCGATATTTAGGACTGGCTACACCCAAGCTGTACCAAAGGAAAGTAAAAAATGAAGGTGGCATTTCTGGGAACTGGACTTATGGGATTACCGATGGCTCAACGGTTGTTAGCAGCCAACATAGAGCTAGTGGCCTACAACCGCACCCCAGAAAAATTAGCTCCACTACAGGCAGCTGGTGCGGAAATTGTAACACATCCTCGTCAAGCAATTCGTGCTGCTGATTACATTATTCTCATGTTGACTAATGCCGCAGCAATTTATCATGTTTTGCTTTCAGATACTGCTTGGCGCACTCTAGAAGGGCGGACTGTGATTCAGATGGGGACTATTACCCCCATAGAAAGCCAAGAAATCAGAGATGCGGTCATTGGTGGCGGTGGCGAGTATATAGAAGCTCCAGTATTAGGTAGTATTCCAGAAGCAAAAGCTGGTAAGCTGATTGTCATGGTAGGTGCAGAACAAAGACAATATCAAAGGGATTTAAAGTTACTGCAAAACTTTGGTCCAGAGCCTGTATTTGTGGGCCCCGTAGGCTCCGCTGCTGGGTTGAAGTTAGCACTAAATCAACTCATTGCTTCCCTAACCACTGGCTTTGCTCTGAGTCTGGCGTTTGTCGAGCGTCAAGGTATTGACATAGATTTATTTATGCAAATCCTGCGCGAAAGTTCACTTTATGCGCCTACTTTTGACAAGAAACTCAGACGGATGCTAGACGGCGATTATACCAATCCCAATTTCCCCACAAAACACCTGCTCAAAGATACAGATTTGTTTATCTCAGCAGCAAAATCACTGGGTTTGGATCTCGCCAGTATTGAATCTGTGCGGCAAATTTTGCAAACGGCGATGAAAATGTCATTTGCTAATGATGACTACTCGTCAATATTTTCTGCCATTAATCAATGGGGAGAAGCAAGTGGCGAATAATCCTGTAAGCTAAATTATAACCACAGCGATCGCTCCTCCTAATGCAGCAAATACAGCTGATACAAATGCCGTAGCAAATAACCACCAAGAAGCTGTAGCAGCGGCTTTGCGGGTTTCTTCTGCTTGTCTTTGTGCTTGATATTTTAACTCTTCTAGACGGCGTTGGCTTTCCTGCTGTAGCCGTTCAGCACGTTGCAGTACGGTGTTGCGTACCCGCTCAATCTGGTGAATAATGGCGTTGGCATCAGCTTCAGAAATATCCTCACGGGAACTTATAATCGCCACCAAGGTGTCCCGATCACAAGCAGACAGGCGACGGCGTAACGCTTCAAACCCAGCCGGTGGATCATCAAATAACCTGCGGATATCGAGCTTGATGCCATCATAATTCAATTCAGGGCGCTCTAAGGAATTGAGATAGTTACGGAGCCGGGCAAAAATCCCTTCTATCACATCTTGAATCCCCCTTTGAATACCATGTACTTGTTCTACAAATTGCTCCCGCACGGAGACGATATGATCAGCAATTCTGGCTGCTTCTTCATCAGTCATATCTTCCCGAATTTTTAGCAAAGCCATGACTGTGGAACGGTCAAAATGAGCCAAGCGATCGCCCAGGGTTTCCATTCCCACTCCGGGATCATGCAATAATAATTGTAGGTCACGCTTAATAGCTTCTGGGTTAAGTTCCTCCTTACCAGTTTGCCGCAAATACTCTGACAGATAAGCTTGAAATGTTGCCATTCTTTGCTGGGTGCGGGTAGCCAGACGACGGGGCGCGCGTACAATATTACGAATGGAAGTTTGCACAGAATTAATCACTTCATTGACTTTTTCTGCACTCAGGTCTGGCCGCTGACTGAGTAACTGAACTAAAGTATCCCGATCTACCTGAGACAAACGCCGGCGCAAGGCTACAACTCCCTCTCTAGGGTTGTAAAATAGTCTGTTAAAATCGCGTTGAATGCCTTCAGGGTTTAATTCTTCTTTACCAGTATGACGTAAATAATCAGCGATAGTAGCTATTACTGAGTCGTACTGTTCCTTCCAAGCTTGAGGTGTATGGCGGATATTGTGCCAGGACTCTTCTACAGTGTCAATAATTTGATTAACTTGCTGTGGACTCAAATCTTGGCGCTGACTGAGTAAGCTAACTAAGGTATCTCGGTCAAAGCGAGCTAATCGCGCCCGCATAGCAATGATTCCCGACTGGGGGTCTTCTAGCAGCTTTTGCACATCCGCGCGAATCCCATCAGGGTTTAACTCCGCTTTGCCAGTATTACGCAGATACGATTCTAAATTTAACCATAAAGTTTCCGCGTGATGTTTGGCTTGTTCCGCCAACCCTTGAGATTGTACCAAGACCTGATGGCGCTGATTTTCTAATTCATTGAGAATCGGGTTGACTTCTTCTGTGGGAATATCATTTCGTGCTAGCAATATCTCCCGCATTTCTTGGCGGTCTAATTGTGAGAGTCGTAGCGAGAGAGTTTCGTAATCTACCTGTGGATCTGCTAATAATGGTTTAAAGTGCTGCTCAAGTCCTTGTGGAGTTAATTCTGCTTTATTGGTAACAAGTAAGTAACTTTCTATTCGGCGTTGTAGGTCTTGTGTAATCTCCCTTTCTTCCGCATCCCTGACTATAACTAATACCTCTTGGCGGACAGTTTCTAGCTGGTCAGTAATACCCTGGATTTGTTCTTGGGTGAGTATCCCCCGTTCCTGGAGAGTACGGGCAAAATCCTGGCGAGAAAGTCTCTCTAGTTCCCTTTTGACTATACCAGGGTCTGCCTCTGGGTCATAGATGACATCACGAAATTCTTCAGCAATTCTCTCAGGACTGAATTGCCAAGCATAGGTATTTAGTAGGTAGTTTTCCACATCAGCTCTAATGGGACTATAGGGTTCTGATGGTATGGGCAACCCCAGTTGATCAGCTTGTGCAGTGAGTTTCTCCTTAGCAGTGGTGAGCGATCGCCAAATTCTTTCTACATCTATATCTGATAAATCTGCCCTTCCCAACACAATACCAGTCAGTGCAGTGATTATTTGTTGTAAAGTTTGTTGCATCCAACCTGGTTTTTCTGTTCTTGATGCTGTTTCCTGAGCAGTCCGGATTTCTGCTATTAACCGATCTAATTTGGCGTTGATCTCATCTGTCTTCCCTTGTCCCGGGGGGAGTGACTGCAAATAGTTAACTAACTCAGCTAAATTGTCTTGGATGGGTTTTTGCTGACTAACTACCTGCTGCCAAACTTTGTATAGTGTATCACTGATACGTTTAACCTCTCTGGGAGAAAAGTCGGTACGACTGCTGACTAAATCCCTAAACCTTTGGCGGTCAATGTTCCGGAGGTCTGGACTGGATGCGATGGCTTGCAATTGTGGATCTTTGAGTAAATTTTCAAAATCCCTGCGAATGTGGGATATATCCCATTCTGGGGGGCGGATCTGTTCTAGGTAATCTTCTATATTTTCCCGAATACTAACGGGGTCAACAGCATTCCCTAATTCCCGACCCACAGCAGCAGCAGCTGCTTCGGCTGTTGCTACAACTTGTTGATTCACCGCCTTTGCACCCAATGCAGCCGAAGCAGTCCCCATAATCGCCTGAAAACCTGAAGTTGCTGAATTGACGACCGAACCAACTAAGGAACCCACAGTGGTCGAACTTACCCACACCAGCAGCAAAAAGTATGCTCCCCAAATAACTAATCCCAGAATTGCGCCCAGCCTGGCATCTAATACCAGTAAACTTAATTTAACTGCGAGGAAGCAAGCGATTAATAAAGCGATGGTAACAGTAACTAATGTCCATAACCCCAATGCTGTACCAATTTTGCGAATGCTACCACCGAAACTTCCCACTTCCCCAGCCACTGCATCTGAGTCAGATGGCCGCCCCAAGTAGGAAATACCAGCGGCGACGGAGAGGTTAGTTAACAGTAATTGGAAGGCAAAAGCTAGGATCACACCGGAGATTAAAGCGACAAAAAAGCGCGGACCCGAATTGATCACTGATGCTTGGGCTGGGGTGATAGCAGTGGGAACTACGGGAGTCTGTGCTACCCATAATAGTGGCTTGTAAACCTCCAGGATGTTTTCTGTAAATTGAAACATTATATTTCCTTCTTATAAATTGCAATGTCGGGAGGATGAGGAATTTCATGAGCAGGAATTAAACATCTATTTCTTGGGTGTATCTATGGCAATACTGATTTTTTTCCACTTTTAGGATCGTGTAATTTAGCCATTTTATGCATCTCTCTCAAGTTATAAAAATCTATCTATACCTAGGTGTAAGTTTGATGATTTAACTTTTAAGATTTTTCTGAAGCTACAAGGCATAATATGAACTAAATATAGCCTGAAAAATGCTATGATTTCAGAGTTGAATTTTGGTAATTTATTGGCTGAAATTACCCAGAAAATTAGCTTTTTATGATGACAATTAGGATTTCTACCTGGCAGCCATACCTGGCAAGAGTTTGATGTATAAATCAATTATAAATACTGAATTATTCTGGTTGAGAAATTATTAATTTACATTTATTAATTTACATTTATTTATGCTGAGGATTTTCATCACCCCCTCAAGGTGGATATGCCCAGAATTATAACTTTCTGATAATCCTCCGCAAGAGGTGTGTGTAGTTTGTACCTACAGAGGGAAAGCAACTTACTGATAAACAGCTAAATTAAGGTTAAGCAATAAATAATTTTGGATAAGAAAAATGGAAACTCGAGAGACGCGTTCTTCCACAAATCTACCACCGGTGGCGGTGGAATACAATGGCAGAGATAGGAATGCATTTCTATTTGGCTGGACTCCTCAAGCCGAAATCTGGAATGGTCGCTTTGCAATGATTGGCTTTCTGGCCTATTTAGCTTGGGATGTAGCGGGATATAGTGTTCTACGGGATGTACTACATCTGGTTGGTCGTTAACCATGAAAAAATTAACAATTTAGTTGGATTTGGGAGTAAAAATATGGAAACTAAAGAACCACGTCGTTCTACAGATTTACCACCAGTAGCTACAGCTTATAACGGTGTTGACCGCAACGCTTTTCTTTTTGGTTGGAACCCTCAAGCAGAACTATGGAATGGCCGCTTGGCAATGATTGGCTTTCTGGCTTACCTAATTTGGGATTTAGCTGGATACAGCGTTTTACGGGACGTACTCCACATTATGAGATATTCGTCTTGAAAATCCTAGGAATAAGTCGAGAGTAGTTACTAATTCCCAAATAAACATTGACGTTCTTAACTCTTCAATAATACAAATCAAAATTAAAAAGGCGGTACCCAAACTGGTAACCGCCTTTTTGATAACTTGCTCACCCATGGAACTCTACCGGAAACGCGCACAATACCCCTATGATCACAACAGAAAACGAACCATTACATATAACGCTAACGCCACAACTTGTACAATCGTAATTGGGAGACCATAATGAAGAAAAGTTTTAAAAGCAATGGGACGACCGTGTTGCTCAGAAATACCTGCGGCTACTATGTTAGAAGATGCTCCTACTAAAGTACCATTCCCTCCTAAGGTGGCACCAAACATCATGGCGTAAAACATTGGGAGCACTTCCGGGGGAAACTGTCCATCAAAATTTGTAAGAAGAACTTCTGGGCTGACTAATCCCACTGTGACAAGATATTGTTTAAGCAAAGGAAGCATCCCTACTACCAATGGAATGTTGGGTACTAGACTGGATAACATGTAATAAAAGTTCGTATAAGGATATACTTTTAACCATAAAAATAGTCGATAAATTGATACTTTCTGATATAATTTGAGAGTATTGCCATTATAATTAGTAATTAGTAATTAGTAATCGCAGAACCCCATGTTCAGAGTCATTATTAATCAAATCAGTACAACTCTATATGAAGATCATAGAATGGTCTCCAAGGTTTGAGATTTATTGCTAGGGCAACGATAAAAATAAGTAAAATTACTATAGTCACAATGGACAAGAAAGCACGTGCCATGTTGAAGGTGCCAAAAATTGCTATGCTAAAAGCCGAGACTAGCTATTGTGCCAACCATGCCCGCGCCTACTATCAACCCTACAATCACAGCCTTCCCCTTGACAGCTGTAGTCGGTCAAGAAGCAATTAAATTAGCCTTGCTGTTAGCAGCAGTTGATCCTGGTTTAGGAGGAGTGGCGATCGCCGGCCGTCGCGGTACGGCAAAATCAGTAATGGCGCGTGCTATCCACGCCTTACTACCACCCATCGAAGTTGTGAAAGGCTCGATGAGTAACTGCGATCCCAACCGCCCAGAAGACTGGGATGATGATCTGTTAGCAGAGTACGCAGATCAAGATATTACAGAAGTACCCACGGAAATTATTCCGGCGCCATTTGTCCAAATTCCCTTGGGAGTCACAGAAGACAGATTATTAGGTTCTGTAGATGTAGAACAGTCTGTAAAGCAGGGTGATACAATTTTTCAGCCGGGGTTACTCGCCACAGCTAACCGAGGGGTGCTGTATGTGGATGAGTTGAATTTATTAGATGACCAAATATCAAATCAGCTGCTCACAGTCTTATCCGAGGGACGTAACCAAATTGAGCGGGAAGGAATTAGTTTTCAGCATCCTTGCAAATCCTTATTTATAGCCACCTATAACCCAGAAGAAGGAGGATTACGGGAGCATTTACTAGATAGAATTGCCATCGCTCTTTCTGCTGATGGTGTCCTGGGACTAGATCAAAGAGTAACAGCTGTGGAGCAAGCGATCGCCTATGCTAAATCCCCCCAAGCATTTCTGGAGCAATACGCAGAAGATTTAGACGGGTTAAAAACCCAAATTATCCTAGCGCGGGAATGGTTGAAAGAAGTAACCATTACCTCAGAACAAATTACCTATTTAGTCAATGAAGCCATTCGCGGGGGAGTGGAAGGACATCGGGCGGAATTATTCGCCGTGCGTGTAGCTAAAGCTGCGGCGGCTTTAGAAGGAAGGACAACAGTCAACGCCGAAGATTTACGCCGGGCTGTGGAGTTCGTCATTGTACCACGTTCAACAATTGTCCAGACCCCACCACCAGACCAACCACCACCACCCCCACCCCCACCCCCTCAAAATCAACAAGAAGAGGACCAACAGGAGGAGGAAGAACAGGAACAAGAGCAAGAACAGGAACAAGAACAAGAACAGGAACAAGAACCCCCTGATGTTCCAGAGGAATTTATTTTTGACCCAGAAGGGGTAATTCTGGATGACAGCGTGCTTTATTTTGCCCAAATGGCCAAGCGTCAGGGTAAATCTGGCAGTCGCAGTATGATTTTTTCCGAAGACAGGGGACGCTATATTAAGCCCATGTTACCCAAAGGGAAAGTGCGCCGCATTGCCGTAGATGCTACACTTAGGGCGGCTGCACCCTATCAAAAAGCCAGAAGGGCAAGACACCCGGGTAAAAGAGTTATTGTGGAGCAAAGCGATATCCGTGCCAAGCGCTTGGTACGCAAAGCGGGAGCCTTGATAGTATTTGTAGTGGATGCTTCGGGTTCCATGGCTCTCAACCGGATGCAATCAGCTAAAGGGGCGGTGATGCAACTGTTAACGGAGGCTTATCAAAACCGTGACCAAGTAGCATTGATTCCTTTCCGGGGAGAACAAGCAGAAGTATTGTTACCTCCTACCCGTTCTATAGCTCTGGCACGTAACCGCCTAGAAAGATTACCTTGTGGTGGTGGTTCACCCTTAGCACATGGTTTAACTCAAGCGGTAAGGGTGGGTGTCAATTCAGAAATGAGTGGAGATGTAGGGCAAGTGGTGATTGTGGCAATTACGGATGGGCGGGGTAATATTCCCTTGGCGCGGTCTCTGGGTGAACCATTAGAACCGGGAGAAAAGCCAGACATCAAAGCAGAACTATTAGATATTGCCGGGAGAATTCGCGCCGGAGGAATGCAGCTATTGGTAATTGATACCGAGAGTAAATTTGTGTCCACGGGTTTTGCTAAAGAATTAGCACAAACAGCGGGAGGTAAGTATTATCATTTGCCTAAAGCTAGTGATAAAACCATTGCTGCCATGACTAAAGGTGCGATCGCCGATATAAAATCCCGATAATTAGCACTATCACCAGGCTACCTAGCTATTAATAGGAAATGTTGGTATAAATGGAGGTAAAGCGAATGTTTATCTCTCCAAAATCGACTTATGAGCAATACCAGCAACTTTCGTGACGCTATTCGCGAGGCTAGAACTCAGTCCCTCATTGGCCCCAATGTCATTGCCAATGCCCTACCCTATGTTGGTGGTGGTCTGGTGCTAACCGCCTTGGGAACCTATGGTGGTTTGGGCGTTATCCGTACCAATCCGGCTATTTTTTTCCCCACCTTCATCGGTGCGGTGATTGTGGAGTTAATTTTATTTTTTGTCGCCCGTAATGTTGCTGAAAAAGGCAACAAGAGTGTAGCATTACCTCTATTAGCAACCTACGGGTTGTTGTCTGGGTATACCCTGAGTGGTTTAGTCTTCCTGGCCTTGCAAACCCAAGGGGTAGGTATTCAAGGTGTGGGCTTGGCAGCCCTAGGTTGTGGTGTCACCTTTATTGTTGCTCGTCAAATTGGTTCCAATCTCTCCGAAAATGATGGCATGGCTTTAACCAAAACTATCAGGTTAGGCGTTATTGCCTTGGTAGTTGTGGTCTTGACCCAATTTGTATTGGCGATGTTTGGTGTTTACACCCCCAGTTGGTTAGAAATCGGTATCTCTGGTTTGGGGGTATTTCTATTTGTTGGGGTATCGGTGGTTGACTTCTACATCTTGCCCCGTACTTATAGGGATAACGAATATTTACCGGCGGCTTTGTCCATGTACCTCACCTACATCAACTTGTTTGTGTTTATCTTACGGTTACTAATTGCCTTGAATAGTCGGGATTAAGCACAATCCACTGCCCCATCCCCTCTGTGGGAGGGGCTGATAAATTATTTTTAATGACATTTTCTGAGAGGATGATTTTGATGTTAGAACTCCACAAAGTGGCAAGTACGATTGCCCTGCTAATTTCTGGGACACTTATCGGATGTGCCCAACCAAAGGAGATTCAAGCAATTAACCCCCATGAATTTAGCTCCGAGCAGACGGGTACTAACCCCAATGTCATCGCTCAACCAGTAGAGCAAAACATAACTAGCAGTGGTGCAATTAATCAGTTGCTGTCAAATCGTCAATGTCCGGGTTGTGATTTAGAGAGGGCAGACTTAAGGGGTGCTAACCTGAGTAATGCTAATTTATTGCGTGCCGATTTGGCAAAAGCCAATTTGAGTAATGCTAATCTCAGTGGAGCTAACTTGATGGCAGCAGACCTAGAGGAAGTGAATTTCACTGGGGCAAATCTCAGAGGGGCAAATTTTCTAGGTGCGGATTTAGAAGGAGCCAATTTCACTAATGCAGATGTTACCGGAGCCAACTTTACAGCAGCTGACCTAGAACGAGTAATTGGGTTGAGGAGATAACACTACTGCATAGACTACAAGAGAAGTCGCCCAATTACAGCTACAATCAAAAGTAAATCGACTTAACAATATCCACCAAAAGCGCTCCCCAATTTAGCAAGCTCTATGGAAGTACTAGAACTAAAACGCGAAATCGAAACATTGTCCGGTCGTCTGGGTAAAGCCCAGGACTATCTTTGACATACCCGCGCTAAATGCCAAAATACAAGATTTAGAACAAATTGCAGCGCAGCCAGAATTCTGGAACGAGCAGACAGAAGCTCAAAAAACACTGCAAGAACTTAACGACCTCAAAGACCACTTGGAACAATATCATCACTGGCGAGCCAGTCTGGAAGATACCAAGGCTGTGGTAGAGTTGTTGGAACTAGAAACCGATGCGGCACTATTAGAAGAAGCAGAATCTACAGTTACTCAGCTCAATCGTGAACTAGACCAGTGGGAATTACAACAGCTGCTTGCTGGTCCCTATGATGCTGAGGGGGCAGTATTAACAATTAATGCTGGTGCTGGTGGTACAGATGCCCAAGACTGGGCTTTTATGCTGATGCGAATGTATACCCGGTGGGCGGAAGCTCACGGCTACAAGGTGACTTTAGCCGAAGAATCAGAGGGTGATGAAGCGGGTATAAAATCAGCAACCCTGGAAATTACTGGCCGCTATGCTTATGGTTATTTGCGATCGGAAACAGGCACCCATCGCTTAGTACGCATTTCACCTTTTAATGCTAACGGCAAGCGACAAACCAGTTTTGCTGGGGTAGAAGTGATGCCACAGTTAGATAACTCTGTACAACTGGACATTCCAGACAAGGATTTAGAAGTCACTACATCTAGGGCTGGCGGTAAAGGTGGGCAGAATGTCAACAAAGTAGAAACAGCAGTACGGATTGTTCACTTACCCACTGGTATTGCAGTACGTTGTACTGAAGAACGCTCTCAGTTGCAAAACAAAGAGAAAGCCCTGGCGCGCTTGAAGGCTAAACTGCTGGTGATTGCTAGAGAGCAAAAAGCCCAAGAGGTGGCTGAAATTCGCGGCGATATGGTGGAAGCTTCTTGGGGTAACCAAATTCGCAATTATGTTTTCCACCCTTACCAAATGGTCAAGGATTTGCGTACCAATGTGGAAACAACAGCGGTAGGTGATGTAATGAATGGCGAGCTTGATTTGTTTATTCAAGCTTATCTACGGCAAGAAAGCCAGCTGGTAGAAAACATTGCTATCTAACCAAAGATTTAGGGGGGAGTTTGATTGATTGTTGCTGACTCCCGATCTGATCAGCTTTCTGGGACAAAATCGTTAAAATGGGAGTCAATTCCCCAGTAAACTGTTACATTGGTAAATAAAAGAGTGTTGTAGTCAAAATATTATGAGCAACTCGCCCACAGAACCCAAACCTAGCTATGTAAAACTTGCCATGCGAAACATGGTGCGCAAGGGAGGTACTTCCATGAAACACTTTGCGCTTACTACTGTAGGCCTTTTAGCTGTGTTCGTGGGTCTTGCTTACCTAACTCGGTAAGAATTAACCAACATGAAAACCCGGGATGCGGGAGGAGAGTTGATAACTGGTGCAAGTTGAAGTAGATGTGCAGGATTTGTTTTACCAATCCTCTTCAGGAGAAGTTATAGATTTTGAGTATAAGTATATTCCAGTTGCTAGGGAAACTTGGCAAGACTGGTTTGGTTGCTGGTTGTCAAGTCTACAAGCTGATCTTCCTCGTGCACCGGGTTATGAAGTGGGGCTGCGTTTGACAGATGACAGGGAAATTCAGTTATTGAATGCTGAATATCGTCATCAAAATAAACCAACAGACGTTTTATCTTTTGCCACATTGGAAGTAGATTTTCCTCAAAATCCGGAAATGCAGGATGAACCTTTGTATCTAGGTGATATTGTTATTTCGGTAAATACGGCTCAACTTCAAGCACAACAACAGGGACACAGTTTACCAACCGAATTAGCTTGGTTAGCCGCCCATGGGCTATTACATCTGTTGGGTTGGGATCATCCAGATGAAGAACAGTTGATGCAAATGCTCAAGCAGCAAGTAGAATTACTGAGGCTAATTAGTATTGATATTGACATTGAGTATTAAATTGTATTTATGTCAAGAAATGTCTATAATACTGCTGTAGAAAAGTGCCTCAAAGTTGATTGCCTGATCGGAAATTGTCACATCAGTGAGATTCTTCTGTAATTACTTTATCATTCTATTTTTAGGCTTATGTCCCAACAAGTTTCCCCTCCATCAACACAAAACTGCCTACCAACGCTGATTACTAAGGAACGGGAACTGTCCTGGCGAGTTGCTTCTAATTTATTCATTAGCTTTAAATACGCCTGGGCTGGAATTAGCTACACCTTTCACACTCAACGCAACTTTCGTATCCACTTAAGTGTATGTGCTTTGGCGATCGCCTTAAGCATTTTCCTGCACCTGCAAGGGGTAGAAATTGCGGTCATTAGTATAACCAGTGGTTTAGTATTAGCATTGGAATTAGTTAATACAGCTATTGAGTCCCTGGTAGACTTAACAGTGAAGCAGACCTATCACGAGTTAGCTAAAATTGCCAAAGATTGCGCCGCTGGTGCTGTACTGATATCAGCCTTAGTAGCTTTAGTGGTTGCGGCTACCCTGTTGCTACCCCCTCTAGTGATTTTAATTCTGTCAAATTTCTAGATAAAAACCAGGAGTCATAGGCCTTGATTATAGTCATTGATAATTATGACAGTTTTACATATAATCTGGTGCAGTATCTCGGAGAACTAGCAGCAGAGTTTCCTGTGGCCTCAGATATTCAAGTTTTTCGCAACGACAAAATTACAGTGGAGGAAATTAGGGCATTAAATCCCAATCTAATAGTAATTTCTCCGGGTCCTGGTCGTCCAGAAAACGCCGGCATCTCCCAAGATGTGATTAAACAGCTAGGTCACAACTTACCAATTTTAGGTGTTTGCTTAGGGCATCAAAGCATTGGTCAAGTATTCGGTGGTAAAATCGTCTCAGCTAAGGATTTGATGCATGGTAAAACCTCCCAAGTGTCTCACGCGGGAGTGGGTGTTTTCCAGGGTTTAGAAAATCCCATGGTAGCCACCAGATATCATAGTTTAGTCATTGACCGTGACACTTGCCCAGAGGTGTTAGAAATCACGGCTTGGGTTGAGGATGGTACTATTATGGGAGTGAGACACCGGAACTATCCTCACATTCAGGGCGTCCAGTTTCATCCAGAGAGTGTTTTAACATCTTCAGGAAAGCAGTTATTACGAAACTTTCTGGAACAATTACAGCCGACAGGGTAATTTATGAACCGACGAGAGTTGATGGGCTATGGTGCTACGGGGTTAGTGACAGCACTGCTGAGTAATTTAGGCCGCAAGGCTGACGCAAAATCTCCGGCTTTATCAGTTCAGTGGTTGGGTCATACTTGCTTTTTATTTACTGGTAGTGGTGTGAGGATTTTGGTTAATCCATTCCGCACAGCTGGCTGTACAGCTGGGTATCGTCCGCCCCGAGTCGAGGCGGATTTAGTCATGATTAGCAGTAAATTACTAGATGAAGGTGCGGTAGATGGACTACCGGGAACCCCCAAGCTAGTATATGCACCGGGTGCTTACGAGTTTAAAGGTATTCAGTTACAGGGAATTGCTACAGACCATGATCGCAAAGGTGGTAAACAATTTGGGATGAATACCGCATGGAGTTGGGAACAAGGGGGAATTAAGATTCTCCATTTAGGAGGTGCTGCTGGGCCGATTGGGATTGAGCAACGAATTTTGATGGGTCGCCCTGATGTGTTGTTCATTCCAGTAGGCGGTAGTGATAAGGCCTATAATGCCCAAGAAGCCCAGCAGGTGACTGGGTTGTTAAATCCTAAGTTGGTAATTCCCACTCACTACCGTACACAAGCGGCTAATGATGTATGTGATATTTCCCCAGTGGATGAATTTCTGAGTTTGATGCAGGGCATGACTGTAACTCGTAGTAATAGTGATATAACTAATATTACTGCTAATAATCTGCCAGAAAAAAGTGAGATACGCGTTTTAACCTATAAGTTTTAACCTATAAGTTTTAATTAACACTTTGATTAATACAACATTGCTCAGTTAATAGAGGCAATTGATCAATTGCCTCTATTGTAATTTCAGATTACCAATTTCCAAAAATGACTTTTAGGCAGTTAACCATTCTGGTGTAAATCTATCTTCTTCAGCAACAAAAGACTCAGTTGCTATTGTTCCATCCATAGACCAAATTCTATCTACGCCTGTTTGTGGATCGCGCCAGTAGATATCAGTTGTACCATTACCATCAAAATCTCCTAGTGACAGCATTAAACCAGGCTGGGTGTTGGGTAGGAAGGCTTCAGAAGCGATTGCTCCGCCATCCATGATCCAGGCGGTATTCTCGCCAGTTACCTGATTATGCCAGAAGATATCAGTTTTACCGTCGCCATTAAAGTCACCTATGGATGATGTCCAGGATGAGTCTAGGGTTGCTAAATTAGATTCGGTAATTATGATACCATTCATAGACCAAATCTTGTTCTCTCCTGTTTCACTGTTACGCCACAGGATATCAGTTCTCAAGTCACCGTTAAAATCCCCTAGGGTAAAGTCCCAAGATGAGTCTTGGGATTGGAGAGCAAATTCATTTTTAGTGGTTCCATTCATCAACCAAAGTTTGTTTTCACCGGTTTCGCTATTGCGCCAGAAGATATCACTTCTACCATTACCAGTGAAATCAACAACGGTGGGGGTAAATGATGTATCTGTGGTTTCTATAATGGAGGCATCGACAACATTAATACCATCCATTGTCCAAATAGCAGTTTGACCGTTTGCGGTATTATGCCAGAAAATATCGGTTTTGCGATCGCCATTGAAGTCGCCAATTTGAGCCTTCCAAGTTGGGTCAACGGTATCTAGTGCTATGGTATTAGCAATTCTTGTACCATCCATTAGCACAATGCGATTTTCCCCTGTAACTTGATTACGCAACAAGAAGTCAGTTTTGCCATCACCATTGAAATCAGCGATTTCATAACCCATAGATGATAAGTCAAATTGACCTAGAGAAGCCTCTTGCTGCACTCTGGAACCTTCCATGAGGCGAATGATGATTTCCCCTGTTTGAGTATTTAACCACAGCTTATCTGCTTTACCATCGCCATTGAAATCAGGGACAATGGCCGCACTGGTTAAGTAAGGATTAGGGTTGGGGTTAGCTCCTCCAAATAGATTCGGAAGTGATGGGAGAAAATTTACTTGTGATGAACTACTACTTGTTTGTAAACTAGCATCTAATCCAGGATCATTAGATACGAATAGCGGTGACTTTACCCTGGATTGGTCATATGAATTTTGTATCGTCTCGTCAAATACAGAGGTGTTTTGTTGTGTAGGCATACTGTTTTCTTATCACTGGTGGTTATCCCACTTTTATCTCTTTTTTTGGATGAATTTCTGTATTTAAAAAACATTATTTTTGGCTGATAATTTAATTTATAAACATTTATTTTTTATAAATGTCAGGTTTTATAGATATCTAGGAAATCAAGGATAATTTGATTTAATTATCATTTTTTCCAGACAATATAACCATAGTGTTTTGATTCCCTAACTTGATGATCGAAAATATATATTTAATTGATTAAATGCAGATAGTGACTATGGAAATCAATATTGGCTAAAATAATTGATATCAGGAGCAACTGACCCAATCTAGATGATTTAGAAGTGTACAATAATACTAGAAGTCAAAATTTAAGTACCTATGCAAGCAGAATATCAGCAACGTCGCCAAGAATTAATGGCAAAAATTGGTAATGGTACGGCGATTTTTCGCAGTGCGCCCATGGCGGTGATGCACAATGATGTAGAATACACTTATCGCCAAGATAGTGATTTTTTCTATCTGACGGGGTTTAATGAACCCCAAGCAGTAGCAGTGTTAGCACCACACCACCCAGAACATCGCTTTATATTGTTTGTGCAACCCAAGGATAGAGAAAAGGAAGTTTGGACTGGTTACGTTTGTGGGGTGGATGGAGCTAAAGAAATTTATGGCGCAGATGCTGCTTACCCTATAGGGGAACTGGAGGAAAAATTACCCCAGTATTTGGAAAAAGCTGATCGCATTTACTATCATTTCGGCCGCGATCGCACTTTTAATGATATAATACTTAAGAACTACCAAAGTTTACTGCGAACCTATCCCAAACGTGGTACAGGTCCTGTGGGGATTTCGGACACCGGAACTATTCTCAGCACCATGAGATTAGTAAAAAGTGAGCCGGAATTAGAATTAATGCGCCAAGCAGCAGCGATCGCCGCAGAAGCACATAACCGCGCCAGAGAATTTACATCCCCTGGACGTTATGAATACGAAATCCAGGCGGAAATAGAACATATTTTTAGGTTGCGGGGCGCAATGGGTCCAGCTTATCCTTCTATTGTGGCTTCTGGTGTGAATGCTTGTGTATTGCATTACATCGAAAATCAACGGCAAATGCAAGATCAAGAATTGCTGCTGATTGACGCTGGTTGTGCATATGGTTATTACAACTCTGACATTACCAGGACATTTCCCGTAGGGGGTAAGTTCACCCCAGAACAAAAGATATTGTATGAGATTGTTTTAGAAGCCCAAAAACAGGCGATCGCCCAAGTCAAACCAGGCAACACTTTTAACGCGGTTCATGATGCGGCTGTGCGTGTAATTACCCAAGGTTTAGTAGAAGTTGGTATTCTCAAGGGCGAAGTTGACAAGTTAATAGAAGAAGAAAAGTATAAACCCTATTATATGCACCGCACCAGTCATTGGTTAGGTTTAGATGTCCATGATGTGGGTGTCTACCAGTATGGTGAAGATAAACCCCAGATTTTACAACCTGGTCAAGTGTTAACAGTGGAACCAGGAATTTATATAGTCCCAGATACCAAATTACCAGAAGACCAACCAGAAACCGATCCGCGTTGGGTGGGTATTGGTATTCGCATTGAAGATGATGTTTTAGTCACACCCACAGGTCATGAAGTGTTAACCGCTGGGGTTCCCAAGGAAGTTACAGCAGTGGAAAGATAATATAAATGGGATGGGTAAACCATCCCTATAAACTTACAAGCAATTAAAGACTTTGAGCTTATTCAATCGGGAACCCAGGAATTAAACCATCAATTTCTTCCATTAACCGTAAGGTTTCCGTTAACGCAACCACAATTTTTTGATAGTGGTTAATTTCTGCTACTGACAAGACCCGATGACTATTCTTTCTATCTTTTAACCATTTATCTAATACTTGATATCCACCGATTTTAAATTCC